>NZ_LZKE01000204.1:0-56478 GCF_001672675.1 Mycobacterium sp. E2327 | reverse complement strand
CGCTTTGAGGTCCACGCGCAGACCGTTGAGGACGAGGCTCGCAAGATGTGGGCGTCGTCGATGAACATCGCCGGTGCCGGCTGGAGTGGCCAGGCGCAGGCGACCTCCTACGACACCATGGGTCAGATGAATCAGGCCTTCCGCAACATCGTGAACATGCTGCACGGTGTGCGCGACGGGCTGATCCGCGACGCGAACAACTACGAGCAGCAAGAGCAGGCTTCCCAGCAGATCCTCGGCAGCTAGCCCGAATAGCCCTCTGCCCCAATACTTTTAAACCAAGGAGACATGAACATGACCATCAATTACCAGTTTGGCGATGTGGATGCCCATGGTGCGACGATTCGCGCCCAGGCCGCGTCGTTGGAGGCCGAGCACCAGGCCATCGTTCGCGATGTGCTGGCTGCTGGTGACTTTTGGGGTGGCGCCGGTTCGGTGGCTTGCCAGGAGTTCATCACCCAGTTGGGTCGTAACTTCCAGGTGATTTACGAGCAGGCCAACGCTCACGGCCAGAAGGTGCAGACGGCGGGCAGCAACATGTCCAGCACGGACAGCGCCGTCGGGTCCAGCTGGGCCTGACACCGAAGCTCCGGTTACGCGCGGACGACACGGGACCGTGATCGCCATGAGGCCATACCGCTCCCTCGTCAGCGATAACACCGCGGGGGGTGCACCCGAGATCATCGCGGCCATCGCTGCGGCGGCAGCCGGGCAGGCACCGCCCTATGGCACCGACAGCTGGACGTCCAGCGCCCGGCGCCGCTTCGGCGAGGTCTTCGACCGCGACGTCGATCTGCTCCCCGTTTCCACCGGCTCGGCGGCGAACGCGTTGAGCCTGGCCGCGCTGACCCCACCATGGGGCGGCGTGCTGTGCCACCGCGACAGCCACATCAACAACGACGAGTGCGGCGCCCCGGAATTCTTCACAGGGGGCGCCAAAC
The DNA here is from genome assembly GCF_001672675.1 of Mycobacterium sp. E2327. Lineage (NCBI taxonomy): Bacteria > Bacillati > Actinomycetota > Actinomycetes > Mycobacteriales > Mycobacteriaceae > Mycobacterium > Mycobacterium sp. E2327. The sequence goes on along the minus strand of NZ_LZKE01000204.1, from coordinate 55,537 downwards.
TCATTGCCCTGGGCGGGGATAACGCCAAGATCGACCCCGACGAGCTGCAGGCCGCGGTGCACCGCAAGGTCGGGGACATGCACAGTGTGCAGCCCGCCGTGCTGAGCCTCACCCAGTCAACCGAGACCGGCGCGGTATACACCCCGGCCGAGATCGGACGCCTGGCCGCCATCGCGAAGCGTGCGGGCCTGCGCGTCCACCTGGATGGGGCCCGCCTGGCCAACGCCGTCGCCGCGTTGGGCTGCAGCCCCGCCGAACTGACCTGGCGCGCCGGCGTGGACGTGTTGTCCTTCGGCGCCATCAAGAACGGGAGCATCACCGCCGATGCGATCGTCGTGTTCGACCGCTCCCTGACCACCGAGCTGAGTTTCCGGGCCAAGCGCGCCGGACAACTCGCGGCCAAGATGCGTTTCGCCGCAGCCCAACTCGACGCCTACCTGGCCGACGACCTGTGGCTGCGAAATGCCTTGCACGCCAATGCCATGACCGAGCGGCTCTACGCGGGTTTGAATTCCATTGCCGGCGCTCGCGTTGCGGGCACGCCGGAGGCGAACATCCTCTTCTGCCACCTGCCCCAGCAGGTCATCGACGGACTGCTCGAGCAGGGCTACGACTTCTATCACGGCCGGTGGGAACCAGGTGTCGTCCGTTTCGTCACCTCCTTCGCCACCACGACCCAAGTGGTCGACGAACTCGTCGACGCGGTCCGCCGACTCACCGCGGCCGCAATCCAGGAAAACCGGCCGAACCGGTCTCGAACGCAGAGATCAGCCAGCGGCCGCCGAGCTGAGGTGGCGTGTATGGGAAGTGTCCGATGATCGAGATGGCCATCGTCGGGCTCGGCGCATGGGGTCTTTGCGTCCTCGAGCGCACGGTGAGCCGGGCCCGGCGGGTAAACACGCCGGTGCGGGTGCACGTGATTGAGCCCGCTCAACTCGGAGGCGGCGTTTACTCCGCCGAGCAGCCCGACTTCCTGGTGCTCAACAACGCCTGCGGTCAGCTCTCCCTCTACGTCGCCCCCGACGGGGACCCGCTGCCCCCCTACGCGGTGGGACTGCATCCGTGGGCCGTGGTCCGCGGTTACCGCTGGATGGGTTACGAATGCCGCATCGGCGCCGGGGGTGACCCCATCCTGCCCACCGACTATTTGCCCCGGCGGTTGATGGGCGAGTACCTGGTCTGGTTCTACGACACGCTGGTGTCCTACGCCCCGCCCAACCTCGAGATCGTCCGGCACTACGCGGCGGCCGTCGACATCTCGCCGGCCCTCCACGGGCGCGAGGAGGTGCTGCTCGACAACGGCACCACCCTCACCGTCGACCACGTGGTGCTGACGTCGGGGCACACCTGGAACCACGAGCGCGGGGCCGACGGGGGCGTGCGCTACCTGCAGCCCTACCCGGTCGAGTGCCTCGATCGCAGCGCTCCGGCGGGATCCTCGATAGCCGTGGCGGGCATGGGCCTGGTCTGCTTCGATGTCCTGACCGCCCTCACGGTCGGACGAGGCGGGACCTTCGTGGACCGGTGCGACCGGGGTGACCGCATGCGGTATGTGCCCTCGGGCAGCGAGCCGACCATCACGCTTTACTCGCGCTCGGGCGCGCCGTACTGCGCCAAGTCGGCCACGGGCGTCGACCCCTACGGCCAGTACCAGCCGGTGGTGTGCACCACCGAGGAGTTCACGGCGCTGACCAATCCGGGCGGATCGCCGGTGCGGCGGCACGTGGACTTCCGGGCCGAGCTTCTCCCGCTGATCTTCGCCGAGATGCAGGCGCGCTACTACATCCAGGCCGCCGCGCGGGCCGGGGGCGACGTCGAGTCCACGGAGGTCCGCTCCGTCCTCCGGCAGGGCTGGCTCGACGGACACTACGAAAAGGTCGTCGACGGTCTCGAGCCGCGCTACGGCCGCTTCGATCCGGCCACTCACCTCTTCGCCGGGTCGGACCGCCACTACACCTCGGCCGGCGACTACCAGAGCCAGGTCTACGACATGATCGACGACGACCTCACCGAGGCCCTGCTACCCGGGGGGAGTCCCGTCAAGGCGGCCCAGGAGGTGCTGCGCATCCTCCGCGACAAGCTGCGTTCGGTCATCGAGTTCGGCGGCCTCTCGCTCGACTCCTACGTCGAATTTCAGTCCAACGTCCGGGGCCGGATCAACCGGCTGGAGGCGGGCGTGCCACCCATGCGGTCGCAGCAGTTGCTGGCGCTGCTCGACGCCGGAGTGGTGCGGATCCCGCTCGGGCCCAGCCCGGAGCTGGCCGCGTGCGGCGACGGCGTCCGACTGAGCTCCACGGCCCTCGACGAGCCGGCGGCCCTGACGGCCGACGGGGTGGTTCGGGGCTACCTCGACATGCCCTCGCTGGCCCGGTCGGGCTCGCCCCTGCTGAACCGCCTGTACGCCAAGGGCAGGCTGACCCAGCTCACCTACGGTGACACGCCAGTGGGCAGCGTGGCCATCAACGAGGACTTCCACCCCTACGACACGGAGGGCCGGCTCCAGCCGAACATCTCCTTGCTGGGCGTGCTCACCGAGGGCGTGCGCTACTTCACCCACTACCTGCCCTCACCCCGCAGCCGCCTCCGGGCCGTGTACGACGCGCAGGACTGCGTCGAGGCCGTGATCGGCTGAGCAACATGACGGATTTCCCGACCGGACGACCGCGGCCGCTGGTGGCGGTCGGCTACGGGCCGCGGTGCGTCCCCGTGATGCAGCTGGCCGAGGCGGCCGCCGGCCTGTGCGACCTGCTGTGGCTGATCGACACGGCAGTGCCGGGGATGGGCGAGATGGTCGATCTCCTCAACCGATTTGGCCCGGTCGTCGACCTGGAGGGCATGAGCGCGGAGCAGGCGGTCAAGGTGCTGGGCGACTGGGAGCCCGACGGCATGACCACCTACCTCGACGCCGGCATGGTCGAACTGGCCCATGTGGCCGAGGGCCTCGGCCTCCCCTTCCACAGCCCGGCCACCGCCGCCGCCCTCACCGACAAGGCCCGCCAGCGCCGGGCCCTGGCCGACGCCGGCGTCGAGATCCCCCCGTGCCACCTCATCCGCCCCGATCAGTCCGAGCGCGAGCTGCGGGCCGTCGAGGACCTGGTGGGGTGGCCCGCCGTCCTCAAGCCCCGCTCGGCTCAGGGCAGCCGCTGCACCTTCCTGGCCCGCGACGGCGCCGAACTCGAGAAGCTGCTGAATGCGCTCGGCCCGGGCCGCCGCGACATGGTGCTCGAGGGCTATCTGGCCGACGATCCGGCCCGGGCCGGCGGCCCCTACGCCGGCTACGTCTCGGTCGAGAGCGTGGTGGCTGACGGCGTCGTCAGCCACCTGGCCCTGACCGGACGCTTCCCGCCGGCCGAGAACTTCCGCGAGACGGGGTTCTTCATCCCCGCCGCGCTCGACGCGGGGAGTCGTTCGGCCGTGCTGGACCTGGCCACCCGCGCCATCGACGCGCTTGGGGTACGCACCGGGTGCCTGCACACCGAGGTCAAGTTCACCCCCGACGGCCCCCGCATCATCGAGGTCAACGGGCGGCTGGGCGGCGGTGTGCCCGAGATGCTCAAGCGCGCCGCCGGCATCAGCCTGCTCGACCTCACCCTGCGGGTGGCCCTGGGCGAGCCGGTCTGGATCGAGGGCCCGGTGGCCACCGAGCGCATCGGCTACCGCTTCTTCCTCCAGCCGCCGACCGTCTCGGCCACCGTGACGTCCATCGAGGGCATCAACGACTTCAGCGACCAAGCCGGCGTGGACACGGTGAGCGTCCACCAGCGCCCGGGTGCCTCCCTCGACTGGCGGGACGGCTCCGGCAACCACATCGTCGCGGTGGTCGGCTCGGCCGGCGACGAGGACCAGTTGCAGGCGGCCTACCGGCTCCTCCACCAGGAGGTCACCGTCACCTACACCGATGTCAGGCATTGACGGCGATGGGCGTTCAACTGGCAGAGGCACTCGATCCGACCGACCGGATCGAGGGACCGGCGCGGTGGACGTGCGCGCTGGTCAACAACATGCCGGATGCCGCGTTCGGCGCCACCGAGCGACAATTCATGGGGCTGCTGGGCGCCGGGTCCGGGTCTGACACGGTCGCCGTCACCCGTCACACCATGGTCGGGGTGCCGCGGGGGGAGCGGATCCGCGCCCGCATCGCCGCCGAATACCGACCGCTCGAGGACATCATTTCGAACCCCCCCGACCTGCTGATCGTGACCGGCTCCAACCCGATCGAGTCCCGCATCGAGGACGAGCCGTACTGGTCCGATCTGCACGGCCTGCTGAAGTGGGGGAGCGAGAACGTGCCCGCCATGGTGCTGTCCTGCCTGTCGGCCCATGCCGCCCTCGCGGTCTTCGACGGCATCGAACGGACCACCCTCCCGGTCAAGTGCACGGGCGTCTTCGCCCAGGAGGCCGACCGGTCCCACCCCCTGGCAGCCGGCTTGGACGGTCCCCTCGTCCTGCCCCATTCCCGGCTCAACGCCGTGCCCACCGAGACGGTGGCGGCCGCCGGCTACGCGGTGGCATTGCAGTCGGCCGAGGTGGGCTGGAGCGTGGTCAGCAAGACGGTGGGAATTTCCCAGGTGGTGCTGTTTCAGGCGCATCCCGAGTACGACCCGTCGAGCCTGGTGCGCGAGTACGGTCGGGACGTGCGGCGCTACGCCGCCCGCGAGCACGACGAATTGCCCTGCCTCCCAAGGGATTGCGTAACCGGCCCGGACTGGGATGGTCTTCGCCGGCTGCACGAGCGGGTGATAGGTGGCGAACGGGACCCGGCCCTGGTGGCTGCTTTCCCCTTCGACGAGATCGGCGCCCGCGCCCCATGGCGGTGGCGGGGCGCGGCCCTGTGTATGTACGCCAACCTGTTGGCGACGATCTGAGAAGAGGAGCGGGGAGAGGATGCACGACGAAACCATCGCGATCCACGGCGGCTACACCCCCGACGGGACGCGGGCCGTAGCCGTCCCCATCTACCAAACGGTGGCCCACGACTTCATCAGCGCCGCCCACGCCGGTGCCGTGCTCGACCTCGAGACGCCGGGCTTCCACTACAACCGGCTCAACAACCCGACACTCGACGTCCTCGAGCAGCGCATCTGCGCCCTGGAAGGGGGGACGGCGGCCCTGGTGGTGGCCTCAGGCATGGCCGCCGTCAGCTACGCCATCCTGACGGTGGCCACTGCCGGCACGAACATCGTCGTCGCCCCCCAGCTCTACGGGGCCACCTTCACCTACTTCGCCCACGTGCTGCCCACCCTGGGCATCAAGGCCCGCTTCGCCGCCAACGACCGGGCAGAGTCGATCGCCCGCCTCATCGACGACGACACCCGCGCCGTCTTCTGCGAGACCATCGGCAACCCGGCGGGCAACATCGTCGACCTCGAGGCCGTCGCCGCCGTGGCGCACGCGGCGGGCGTGCCGTTCATCGTGGACAACACGGTGGCCACGCCGCTCATGCTCAAGCCCATCGAGCACGGGGCCGATGTGGTCGTCCACTCGCTGACCAAGTTCGTGGGCGGCCACGGCACCACCCTCGGCGGGGCCATCGTGGACGGCGGCCGGTTCCCGTGGGCCGACCATCCCCACCGCTTCCCCCTGTTCAACCGGCCCGAGCCCGCCTTTCACGGCGTCGTCTTCGCCCGCGACTTCCCCGACCGGCCGTTCGCCGTGCGGGCCCGCTCCATCCAGCTGCGCAACAGCGGCGCCACCCTGTCGCCCTTCAACGCGTTCATGCTTCTGCAGGGCCTCGAGACGATGGCCGTGCGGCTCGACCGCCACGAAGCCAACGCACGGGCGGTGGCCGACTACCTGGCCGCCGACGACCGGGTGGCCTGGGTGAGCTTCGCCGGCTTCCCCGACCATCCCTACCACCATCTCGTCGGGCGCTACCTGCACGGGCGCGTGCCGTCCATCGTCACCTTCGGGGCCGAGGGCGGCTACGAGGCGGGACTGGCCTTCTTCGATGCCCTCCAGCTCGTCAAGCGGCTGCTCAACCTGGGCGACGCCAAGACCCTGGCCATCCATCCGGCCTCGACCACGCACCGCCAGTTGTCCGACGCGGAACTGGCGAAGGCCGGCATCCGGCCGGAGACGATCCGCCTGTCCATCGGGATCGAGCACATCGACGACATCATCGCCGACATCGATCAGGCGCTGGACAAGGCTATGGCCGGCTGATCAGCTGGGGTCGAACTGCCGGCACTTTCCCCTCGACAGCCGCTCGATGAATTCCACCTCGCGCACCCGGACGTCCGAGGTCGGCCCGCCGTGCCGGCGGAGCACGTCGACCAGGTCGGTCTGCAGGCGCTGCAGGTCGGAGGAACCGTCGGTCACCACCGACACGTCGAGACCGTGCTGCGCCTTGCCGACGGAGAAGTTCGCGACACCGGGGGTGGCCACGACGGCTTGCTCGACGGCGGCGCGCGGCACCCGAGCACCGCCCTCGTATTCGAAGGCTCCGTTGATCCGGCCGTTGACCGACAGGATGCGGCGGTGGGCGCAACCGCACGGACAGGGTTCGTCGGACATCGTCACGGCGTCGACCATGTCGTAGCGGATCAGCGGTTGGTCCAGGTTGAACAGGTTGGTCAGCAGCATCCGATCCGCGGGTTGCCCGAATGGCACGACGTTGCCGTCGGCATCCGCCGGTTCGAGAATGACCAGATCGTCCGCGACGTGCATGCCCTCTCCGACGCCGCACGGAAAGGCGTAGGTCCCCTCCGAGCAGCCCCAGAACTCCGAGGCCTCGATCCCCCACGCGGCCCGAACCGCCTCTCGCACCGGCGGCGTGCAGAGCTCGCCGGCGACGCTCACCCAGGTCGGTTCGATGGTGAGCCGCCCTTTCATCGCCTCCAGGGCCAGCTCGCGGATGAGGCTCGGCCACCCTTGCAGCGCCTGCACCGCGGGACGGGCGTTGTTGAGGCGGTCGACGATCCGATCCAGGGGGAGCGTGGCATCGCAGCAGTGCGAGGTGGGTCCGCCGCTCTCAAAGGTGCTGAAGGCGTAGAAGATCCCGGATTCGTGCTTGGGGCTGCAACTGAAGCACTGCGCCAGCACCGCGTCCGGGTCCTCGCCGCGTCGCCCTGTCCAGCGTGAGCCTTGCATCACGAAGGTGACGAACGCGTCCCAGCCGTAGACGTGGAGTGACGGGGCTTGGACATACCCCGACGTGATGATCGCCCGGTACTGGCCGTCGAGGTAGCCGTCCCCGCTCAACTCATCGAGGTGCTGTTGGACCCGGGCACGTGTCAACCCGGGGACGGTGACCAGCCGGTCGAACTCCTCCATCATCTCGGCCTTGGTCAGGATCGGCAGCGAGGGGAGGTCGGCCTCGGTGAAATTCGCCAGATCGTGCCCCGCCAGTCGTTCCCGCCAGAACGGCGAATGTTCGGCGGCGTGCACGAGCAGCTCTCGAAGCCGCCGTTCGCGCTCTGCGGCGAGCCGCCCGGCGTCCCAGCGCAGCCGGCGAACCCCCTGCAGGTACGTATCTTGCAATTGGGCACGCTGGCGGCGGACCAGCTGTTCGTACGTTTCCCCCGAGGCCGTGCCAGTTGCCCTCGCCTCCACGCGGCGATCGTAGCCCAGGCACCGGGTTCTAATGCCGTAGTCAGGCCATTTCCATGTAAACGATTTGCGACGACGGCTCAGGCCCCGGTGTTCGGCGGGGACAGGCCGGCCTCCTTCAGCAGCCGTCGCTCGTCCACCTTGCTGGACGACGTCAGGGGCAGCTCGGCGACCAGGACGAATTGATCGGGCAGCATCGTTTCGGGGAGCCGTTCGCTGGCGGCCGAGCGGACGGCGACCGGGGTGAGTTCGCCGTCCGGCACCACGAACGCGACGACTCCCAGGTCCCCCTGCAGGTCGAAGGTCGTGCACGCCGCCGATGCCACGCCGTTCAGGCCACCGAGCGCGTCGGTCACCTCGACCAGGGACAACCGCACCCCATGTCGCTTGATGACGCGGTCGGAACGCCCCATATATATGTAGTTGCCCCGGTCGTCGCGGAAGGCGAGGTCCCCGGTGCGGTAGACGGTGGTTCCCTCGATGACGTCCGTCCGCAGCACGGCCGCGCTCAGCGCCGGGTCGTTCAAATATCCGGCCATGAGCTGCAGCCCGCCGATGTACAGCTCGCCGACCGCTCCGGTGCGATCGATCAGGCCGCCGTGCTCGTCAACAAGGTGAAACGAGCTCCCGCTGTGCGGATGACCGATCGGTACCGGTCCCGCGTCGAGCAACTCGGGCGTCAGTTCGAGATGCGCGACGGCGATCGTCGTCTCGGTCGGGCCGTACCGGTTCACCACCCGCAGTCCCGGACTGGCGGCCCATACCGCCCTGATGTCGGCGCTGGACGGCGCCTCGCCGCCCAGGGCGATCACCCGGAGCGCGGTGTCGGCCAACCGATCGAGCCGGCCGCTTGCCCGGAGCAAGCGGAGGTAGCTGGGGGAGAAGCTGGTCGCCGTGATGCCCTCGTCGGCGACGATCGAAAAGAACCTGCGGGGGAACAGCAGGGCCTCGCGGTCCGGAATGACGAGCGGGACGCCCCGCACGAGCGGGGGAAACATCGCGGAGAACGACCCGTCGAAGTGCACGGGTGAAACGCACAGGCACCGGTCGTCCGCGCTGAGCCCCACGGCGTCGGCGCACGCCTGGACCGCGGTGTAGAAGGCCCCCGGGGGGATCTGGACTCCCTTGGGGATGCCGGTCGTCCCCGACGTATAGATGATGTAGGAAACGGGGCCGGTCACCGGTTCTGGTGGGTGCCCGTCCGCGGCGCTCAGCTCCGCAAGGGAGGTCCACGCCGTGCCGGCCGGCAGTCCCCCCGGGGGCGCCGTTTGGTCGGGGCCCGCGGTGATCACCTGCGCGGGCCGGCAGTCGGTGACGATCTGCTCGCGGCGGATGTCCGGGTCGGTGATAGCCAGCGGAACGAAGGTGACCCCGGCCCACAGGCAGCCCAGCGCCGCCACCACGAAGTCCGCCGAGTTACCGATCAACAGGGCGACCCGATCCCCGGGCTCGACGCCTTTCCGAAGCAGGCCGGCGGCGACCGCCCCGGCCGCGGCGCGCAATTCGCCCCGGGTCAACGCGCGGTCCAAGTCCTTGACGGCGGGCACGTCCGGGGCCCGTTCGGCGTGGTCCAGCACCGCACCGAGCACGTCGCGTCCTGTCACGCCTTCTCGCGGCTGCTGCACGCTCGCTATTCTCGCTCACCCGCGCAGGTCACGAAGCATGACGCGAAAACTCCTGTCGTCCAGCCGCGCTCGGCTTCCGCGGCCGCGGATTGCCGCAATGTGTCAATATGAACGACGTGAGCGTCCGCACGATCGCTCGTTTCCTCGGCGCCGCGCTTCTGACCACCTGCGCGGTGCCGAATGCCGTGATCACCATGCCTTCGATCGCCGCCGCGGCGCCGTGTCCCGACGTCGAGGTGGTGTTTGCTCGCGGCAGCGACGATCCACCCGGGCTGGGCGTGATCGGGCAGACGTTCGTCGATACGCTGCGTCCGCAGCTGGTGGGGAAATCCGTCGCGGTGTACGCGGTCGACTACCCGGCGACCAGCAGGAGCAGCGAATTGGCCAGCTCCGCGTCCGCGGGCGCCAAAGATGCGAGCGCCTACGTCCAGTCCACGGCGGCGAACTGTTCGGACACCAGGATGGTGCTCGGTGGATACTCCCTGGGCGCGGCCGTGATAGACCTCATCACCGCGGCGGGTGCGCCGCCCGCGGGCTACGTTCCCGCGCCGATGCCGCCCGATGTGGCCCGCCATGTTGCCGCGGTCGCCGTCTTCGGAAACCCGTGGGATAAGTCGCTGCGGGCGCCGCTGACCGCGATCAGCCCGCTGTATGGGGCGAAGACCATCGACCTGTGCAACCCAGGAGATCCGATCTGCTCCGACGGCACGGATTCGTCGGCGCACGTCGGCTATGTGCAGTCCGGGATGGTCAATCAGGCTGCGAACTTCGTCGCGGGGCGGATCTAGCCCACCGGCGGGCCGTTCAGGCGCGGCCCATCATCCAGCGGGGCCGCGACCACAGCTGCCAGTACTCGACGACCTGGTAGCCAAGCCCGCGGTACAGGCGCTCGCCCGGCGGCGACGACTGCAGCAGCGACCCCTTGATCCCCGCTTCGAACTGGGACCGCAGCACGGCGGCCAGCAGCCGCCGTCCGTAGCCCTTCCCCTGGTCGCGTGGCCGGGTGGCCATGGACCAAACCACCAGCAGGCCGTCCTCGGTGGCCCCGGTGAACATGGACACCATGCGGTCGCCGTCAAAAATGCCCCACGCCCCGAGGTCCGGGTCGTGCGCGGCCTGGACGGGGATGGCCACCGCGGCGGCGGCGTCGGACATGCTGTAGGTATCGGCCAGCAGGGCCCGGGCCTCGGGTAGCTCCTCCTCGGTCAGGGCACGCACCCCGGCCCCGTCGACGTCGGGCGCGTCGGCACCCTCGAGCAGCATCAGGGGAAGGGCCTCCACCACGGCCCAGCCGGCGTCGATCAGCTTCTGGGCGGTGGCCAGGCCGGGTCCGGCCAGCATGACGATGCCGGGCTTCTTGAGGTCGAGCAGCGGCTGGAGGCAGTGGTCGACCAGCACGTCGTTGTCGGACGACTGGCAGCAGGCCACGTTGTAGTCGACGCTGATCTCGCCGCTGAACGCGGTCCACCATTCTGCTTCCACGGTGTGATGGGCCGGCGCGGACCACAGACGGGCGGCGGCGCCGAGGTGCCGCCTCAATTCGATCGCAGTCCGCGCCATGGCCGTCGATGCTAACGGCACACGCCGTTAATTGCTCGGCAAGCGTGCGCGCTCTACGGCCAGAGCAACGTCTTCGCGCCCGTCCGTGATCAGACCCGAGACCACGCCGTCGATGTCGGCGGCCGATCGATTTTGGCTGAGCTTGAATTTGGCCTCGATCCGGGTGATCGACAATTCCACTCCCACGATGGCGCGCAATTGAGCCTCGATGAACTCTCGCGGCGCGTCGTCGACCGACCATGATTGCGGTCGCCCGGCCTCGTGGCGCCCGGTCAGTTCACGCACATTTTGTTCGACCCAGGCGGGGTCGTCGTGGACGGTGAGTCGCCCGTAGACGTGCGCGGTGACGTAGTTCCACGTGGGCACCACACGCCCGTGCTCCGCCTTGCTCGCGTACCAGGCCGGGGAGACGTACGCATCGGGTCCCCGCACGATGACCAGGGCCTCGCCGACCGCCGGGCGCCGCCACTGGTCGTTGTTGCGGGCGAGATGGCCCCGAAGCGTCCCCGCGCCCCGGTCATACACGAACGGCAGCATGGTGGCTACGACGCCCTCGGCTGTTGCGGTGATCAGGTCCGCTGCACCGTGGTGCGTGAGCAGGTCGTCGACGGCCTGCTCGTCGGCGGCGAAATGGGCCGGGATGTACATGTCGTCAAGTATGTCGGCCGCGCTTGACGGCCACTACCGCCGCTGCGCGGGCGCAAATACCGCAGCGAGGCGACCGACGTATTCACACTCAGTTTGCCTGCGGCCGATCGGATTTCTGATGCGGTGTGCGGGAACTTTTCGGATAACGCGGTCACGTTTGCGGCGGTACAGTACGACACTGGCAAATAGGTTGCATTACGGCAGAAATTGGGAGGGCCAGCGCGATGCAGGACCGAATCCGTGACGTCTTAGCTGCTCATGGTCGGATGGCGGTCGATCCGCGTGAGGTGGACGATCAGGCCGACCTGTACGAGCTGGGCCTGACGTCGCACGCGTCGGTCAATGTCATGCTCGCGCTCGAGGACGCGTTCGGCGTCGAGTTCCCCGACGAAGTGCTCAAGAAGTCCACCTTCGCCTCCATAAGCAGCATCGAGCGGGTCGTCGACGGCCTGGTCAACTCGTCTTCGTGACGTGCTGAGTGCATGATCGATGTGCCGGGCGAGTTTGACGGGCGCCGCGTGCGCACCGGATGCGACGTCGTGGCCATTGCGGATGTCCGGGACTCGCTGGCGGCGTTCGGGGATCGGTACCTGCACAAGGTTTTTACGGCGAGCGAGATCGACGACTGCCGGGGCCGCGACCGGGTGCCCGGACTGGCGGCCCGGTTCGCGGCAAAGGAAGCGGTGATCAAGGCATTCGGGGAACCCGAGATGCCGTTTCCGCTGCGCGAGATCGAGGTGACTCATGACGGTCCGCTTCCGCTACTGCGCCTGAGCGGAACGCTCGCCGAGCGGGCGCAACGGCAAGGCTGGCTCAGCTCGTCTTTGTCCCTCGCGCACGCCGATTGCCACGCGATGGCCGTCGTTGTCGTGGTTTGCGGGCCGGCCGAGGCCGGCTAGGAACTTCGGGCAGGCGCGGGCCCCCGCGGGGGGCAATGCGTTACGGGACCTGCGTGAATTTGACGCTGCTGGTCAGCCTGTACCCCAGCGGGCGGCCGCAGGCCGTGCTCTTGCCGGTAAGTTGAACCGTGCCCGCGAGGGTGCTCGGATCCCACACGTAGTGGGCGTCTTCGGCCCGGTAAACGGTAATGTCGTTGCGGCACAACGCATTATTCGTAGTGTCCAGCGTCCATTGTCCGTTGGCCAACTGGGCCCGCCCCCACGGTTGAACCGAAGCGCAGCCGTCACCGCAGGGGGTGAAGTACCAATCGTCGGTGGTGGTTTGGCCGGTGATGGTGTTGGAGACGGTCACGACGTAGTGCCCGTTCATCACCGGAGCGGCCGACGCGGGAGCAGCGGGTCCGAGGGCGATGCCGGCGAACACAGCGGCTGCGGCGAGAACCGGTGCGGTGGCCATGGTTTCGTTCTCCCATTCGAGTTGATCAGCAAGTCGGGCAAGCGGCCTCGGCCGGCAACACCGCGCCGCGGATCGCGGTCAAGATCGCCGGGTGATGGGCGACATGATCGCCGGTGGGTGCGGCGATCAGGCGGGTCCGTCGCGACGTCCGGTGCAGCCGCTCGAGGGCTGCCCGACCGCCTTTGGCGGCGAACGCCTCCGCGTCCTCGGGCGAGGCGATCAGCGTCACGTCGGTTCCGCGGCGGGCAAGTGTCGTCAGGACCGGCTCCGGCAGCCACACCAGTCCAATCCAGCTCAAAAACCGCAAGACGTGTCGCGGGAGGTGTTGGTGCATAAGTCGTTTCGCCGGCTCCCGGGCCGGGTTGAGCAGTCCTCTGAGGCGCTTCGTCTTGGCTTCGGACGGGCCGGTGGCCGTGTCAACGGCCGCGTTGGCGTGGCGCGCTTTCTCGCGACCGATCCACTGCATGAACAAGGCGGGGGTGACGCGCCAATTCCACATCACCAGGTTGACCAGGATCGCCGATTGCGCACCGATGCTGCGGGCGGCATGGGCGGCGTACCACGAGCCGGAGCAGATCCCGACAAGCTTGAGTTCGCCGGCACCTTGGCGCGCATGCCTGGCCACCGCTATCGCGTCGGAGACGTCGGCCTTGGAGTAGATGTTGCGCCAAGGGCCCCGGGTGATTTCGCCCGACAAACCCTGTCCCGCCGGGTCCCAGCGCAAAGCCTGCGCGCCGGTCGCCGCGACGCGACGCGACAACTCGACCCATTCCCGGGCGGGTCCCACGTGCAAGTCGTGGCCGGTCACGAAGAACAACACGGTGCCCGTTGGCGACGGATCGGGGTGCCGGGGCAGCGTGCGGATCGCGAACAGCCCGTTCGGCTCGATTCGCTCGATGCGCTCGACAACGTCGACCCCATCGGGCCCGTCCGCCGGCACCGTCGCCGTTGTCCGGTATCGGGGTGCGGCGCGATGGGTGCGGGTGGGGCTGTTCGTGTCGATCCACTCCGCGATCGAATCGACCGCGGTGAACGGGATCGGCAACATGTAGTCCCGCGGGCTCGGCCCGGCGCATTCCCGCAAGCCGACGGTGATGACCGAATCGACTCCCGGTGCCGACGCGAGGGCGGTGAGGCGCCGGTCGGTCTCGTCCGGTCGTCCCACGAGAAGCACGTTTTCGACGCCATGGCCGCTGACCGGATCGGCGCGGATCTGCAACGCGGCGAATCGTGCGGCGGCGTGGTCGGTCAACCGCCCGCCGACGATCGACACTTCACCGGGCGTGGCAGCGTCCTCGCCCACCGACAGCCGGAACAGCGTCGCGTGTTCCCGGAGGAAACGTCTGCCCGTTCCGGCGGGATCGAGGTAGACCACGCGGTTGGGCGGGTGCGATTGGCCGGCAAGGTATTCGTCGAGGAGCAGGCACCCGGCACGGATGCCGACGGCCGTCGTGGATTCGGCGCCGATCAGCGTGAGGTAGTCGAGCGCGTGGCCCACGCTGGCCACCCAGTGGGCCACCGCGTCGTCACGGGCCTGCGCGTAGGACGAATTTCCCGAGCCCAGGTAGTCGAAGTGCAGCACGGCGAACCCGCGGTGCGCCAAGCCGTCGCCGAGGATCCGGTGCAGGCGGACGCTGTCCATCCCGTCCTTGCCGAGCGAGCCACAGATCAGTACACCGCCCCTGATCTGCTTGTCGGCCGGCAGATGGAGCACGCCGAACAGGGGCGAATCGGCTGGTCCGAAGAATGTCGGGACTTCGGTCGTCGAACGCGTGTCGCGCCGACTGACCGCCGGGTCCGCGGTTGCGCGGACGTCGTCGGAAGCGGTGGCTAGCGTTTGGTGGGCGGTCGAACCCGGCATGGCGAAATTATACTCTAGGTTTGTATTTTAGCCAGAAAAACTGTCGTCCGGTCTGGAATCGAGGTGGGCCTGGGCGGCGCGGCGCCGACGGGCCCGCACGAGGCGGCAGGCGTAGAGGACCGCGGAGATCGCGAAGGCCAGCGCGCTGATTCCGGCCCAGTTGAACAGGTAAACGTCTTCGGTGAAGCCGGTGGTCGCCTGGTAGTAGGTGTCGGAGAGCCGGAAGACCAGTGGGAACGCGATCGCGAAGAGAACACCCGAGACGACGGTTGGAGCCCGGACGTAGTTGATCCACGGGACGAGCAACCTTCGGCGCGCAGCTTGCCCGCTTTGTACGCGCTGCATCCTGCGGTCGGCCCACGCGTAGATCGGCCATCCGATCAGGTCGTGGGCCACGACGCAGAAGACGAACCACAGGAAGACTGCGGCCCATCCTGCCTCGTGCAGGACCCGGGTCGCCGCGTAGGCGGCGACGGCGAAGCAGATGAGCAGCCCCACCAGATTCAGCGGCCTGGCACCGTAGTGGCGGCGGAACCACTCCATCTCAGCTCGCCTCCGAGAACTCGATTCGGGCGATCCACTTCACGTTGTGGGTGCCGGGGGCCGCGGGAACCATGACCCGGGCCGGGAATCCGTGGTCGAGGGAGAGGTCCGCTCCGTTGACGCGCAAAGCGACCATCGAGCCGGCAGAGCAGACCTGTGCGGCCGAGAGCGTCACCGTCAAAGAGTCGAGCGACTCGATTTGCGCGCGGCCGGGTCGTTCGATGCCGACGAGTCGCGCCAGGGCGGCAAGGGGGACGCCGGTCCATGCCTGCGTCGTCGACCAGCCTTCCGTGCAGGCGATCGGCAGGTGCGCGGTCGTCAACGGCATGCTGGTCAGCTGTGCCCTGCTGACCGAAAGCCGGCGTGCCCCCACCAGGACCAGCCGCCAGTCCGGGCCGGTCTGCGCGGCGGTGATCCGGCGCCCCGCCGCCGTGTGGTTCACCGGAAAGTCGTTTCCTGCGGGGCCACTCGATCGGTAGTGGGTCCCCACCAGAGCGAATCGGCGCATGAACCCGCCGACGTTTTCGCCGGCGGTCACCGCGCATACGACGAGCGAAGTTCCGCCGACAAGGGCGAGGACGCCCCGGCGGGAAATCGTCGGAGCGGCCGGTTCGGGCGGGACGAGCCCGTGGTCGACGTCCTCCGGGCGAGTACCGTCGAGCCCCGTCCGCAGCTCGGTACGCAGACTCCTCGAGCGCAGCGCGCGCAACATCTCCCCGAATTTCACACAAACATGGACGACGAAGCCGGCGATGAAAGCCCAGGCGCCGAAGAAGTGCGCGCTGTAGAAATCGATCGTCGTGAGGTAGTCGATGTTGAGGATTCCCGTCGTCATCTCGAACAGCACGCCGCCCACCACCAGGACCAGGCTCAGCCGCTCTAAGAGCCGGGCCACCGAGCGCCACGGCGGCCAGGTGAAAAGCCGGGGAATCACCGACCACAGCTTTGCGAGCACCACCGGGACGAGCGCCAGGCCCAAGATCACGTGGATGCCCTCGGTGAGCCGGTAGACCCAACTCGGCGACGTCAGCCAATCGAACAGGTAGAGCCCGAACAGGCCGCGCGCCGGGTTGGGGTCGTTGGTGCTGAACCGGGGGTTGTAGGCGGCGTACGAAATCAGCCCCGTGACGAATTCGACCGGGATTCCGATGAGCAGGACCAGACCGAACACCGACGTGAGCCAGGGCCCCCGGATGGGGCTGCGCCAGGCGCGGGGTCCGTTCACAACTCAGCCCTCCGGAAGGCGATCGCAGGCCGTCGCCCGCCTAAACTATAAGTCGTTGAATCGGTTCTATTCTCGTCCAATAGTATGTAAGCTGTGCCTTCTGGTGCATCAATGGTATAACGCATACCTGGCAGCCAGGTGTCGAGGTGATGACCGGGGATAAGGCGACCGGGGTTGGGGTTGAGGGTTCATGAGTCTGGCTCGTGAGTCATCTGACCCGGCGCATGACTTGACCACCCCCGACCTCAGACCTGCCCAGCCGTCGCGGACGTCCGAGCTGAGCCGGCGTCCGGACTTGCGGGCACGCATTGATTGGGCGCGCGGGTACATCGATCGGGCCCGCAGCGACTCACTGATCAGAAACGGCGTCTTCAGCACCGCGACTCAGGTGGTGAACTCCGCGTTCGGCTACGCCTTCTGGCTCTTGGCGGCGCACCTGTACAGCCCCTCGACCGTTGGACTGACGGCCGCGGCCACGTCGGCCACCAGCATCGTGCTCATGCTGTCCTGCCTCGGGGTCGGCGGGATGCTCATCCAGTCGCTTCCTCGACAGGCGAAGGAAACCGAGTGGTCGGCCACGTTCTGGGCGGGGGTGGCGACGGTGACGTTGTTCGCCGCGGCCCTGTGTGCGGGCAGCGTCGCGGTGCTCCCGCTGATCTCCCCCGAACTGGCGGCGCTGCGCGGCGTGGGCTTCGCGGCCGTGTTCACTGTCGGCACCGTCGCCCTCACGGTGGGCGTCACGCTCGACTGCGTCTTTCTCGCCGAACGCAAAGCCAACTATGCGTTCAGGCGCAACTTCGCCGTCGGCGCCGTCAAGGTGCTGATGCTCGGCCTCGTGGCACTCGTCTTTGCGCCGGACGCGGTGCGCCTGCTCGGGGCCTGGGGAGCCGGGGCCGTGGTGGGCCTCGGTTTTGGTGCGGTGCTGCTCGCCCGGCGGATCGGAGTTGCGCGACCACCGGAACTTTCGGTCCTGCTGCGGACCGCTCGGGCGTTTCGCTCGCGCGTCACGCTTCACCAACTGATCGGGCTCGGCGCGGGGCTGTTGACGTATCTGCTTCCGGTGATCGTGACGGTGCGACTCTCCGCGCGCGACAACGCCTACTTCTACACGACATGGATGTTGGCGGCGCTCTTCCTCGTCATCGCACCCGCGTTCTCCAATAACCTGTTCGCCGAGGGAATGCACCGGCCCGAGGAGATCGGCGCGCTGGCTCGGTCGGCGTTCAAGACCCTGGGCGCCATCATGGTGCCCGGCTTGGTGGCCATCCTTGTTTTGGGTGGGACGATGTTGTCCGCCTTCGGTCATTCCTATACCGGCCACTCGGTGGGGCTGTTGAGGTTGGTTGTGCTGGCCTCGATCCCGGACGCGGTGGTGCATGTCTACGTCGGAGTGCTGCGCGCCGAGGCGCGGCTCGTCGCCGCGGCCGTGCTGTTGGTCGGCATCGGCGTTGGCACCGTGGTGATTTCGTGGTTTCTGCTGCCGTCGATCGGCATCAGCGCGGTGGGCTGGGCATTCCTGGCGATGCAGCTGTGCGGCTGCGCATACGTCGTGCTGGATTGGCGCCGACAGGCTTCGCGCGCTCGGGTGCACAGCGGCCAGGAGATCCGGTGAGGCCCCGGCTCGAATTCGTTTCGGCCACCGACGGCGACGACGTGGACGAGAGGACGTTGGTCGGAGCCGCGACGTGGCGCCAGGCCCAGGGCTTCTTGACAACTCTCAGTGGCGTCGCTGCCGTCCCCCGTCGGTACGGCCTCAGACTTATTCGTTCTGGCGGCGCGGCCGACGTCAAACCGATCGGCGACGGCCGGGCGGCGACATCTGGCGCAACGGAACCACTTCCGATCCGATTCACCCCGGAGGAGCCGCGGTCCGCTCGATTTTCTTACGGGTGGGTAGCGCTGATCGTGCTCTGCAGCGCGGCCGGGCTCGGCGTCCTCTGGGTGGCCGACCAAGCCAATCGAAACGAAAATACTTCCTTCCCAACGTATGTGATGTTCTGGCTCGGCGTGCTGTTGATCTTCGTTCCCGTCGCCATGCGGGTCCTGGCACGCGACGTCAATCCGCTGGAGCGACTGACCCTTGTCGTCTTCCTCGGGCTGGCCCTGTATTTCGTGAAGGTGTTGGGCTCGCCCTACGACTTCACCTTCGTCGACGAGTACGTCCATGTGCGCAATACCCACGCGATCATCAGCAAGGGTCACCTGTTCACCTGGAACCCGCTCCTGGACACGGCGGCTTACTACCCGGGACTGGCCGCGCTCACCGCCGGAGTGGTGGAACTCACCGGGCTGAGCATGTTCGCCGCGGGCCTGCTGATCATGGGCATTGCCCGCGTCCTGGTGTGCGCGTTCTTCTACCTCATCTTCGAGAGCGTCACGCGTTCGGGCCGCGGCGCGGCGCTCGCCAGCCTGGTCTACATGGCCAACCCCATGTTCTTGTTCTGGTGCTCGACGTTCACCTACGGGAACCTTGCGGTTCCCCTCGCGGCTTTCGTGGTCTGGTGGGTCGGCCGCACCCGCAACCGCGGTGGCTTCGCGCCCATGGTCATCGCGGTGGTGGGCATCATCGCGGTGACCCTCACCCACCACGTCGTCGGGTTCATCCTGGCGGGGCTGCTCGTGGCCTGGTGGCTCGCCGAGCGTGTCGGCTGCCACGCGACGAAGGCGGCGCGACGCCAGGTCGGAATCCTGGCAATGGTGGCCTGCGGCGTGACGTTCACCTGGTTCTTCGTCGTGGCGCGTCCGGCCGCGGCTTACCTGATCACGGGCAATCTCCTTCCGGCCCTGCAGAGTACGGTCAACGTCATCCGCGGGACCACCGCACCGCGCAAGCTGTATCACATCATCGCCATGGCCCCACCGGCGTGGGAGCCCATGGCGGGTTATGCGGCCGTTCTAGTGCTCTTGGGGGTCCTGCCCGTCGCCCTGCTCCGCGCGCGGTGGTCGTGCCGCCGGGCACCCGTGGCCGTCGCCACCATGCTGGCGATCGCCTTCCCGCTCAGCCTGGTGCCGCGGTTCGCCCCGAACGGCGTCGCGGTATCGGGTCGGTCCTCGGAGTACGTTTACACGGGCCTGGGTTGCGTGTTCGGCCTGTTGTTCGCCGCGGCGGCAACGAGATGGTACGAGTGGCGGCTGTCCGGGCGCGGCGGTCGCGCCGGGCGCGGCAGCAAGATCCGAACGGGCCGCCTGGCCAATGCAATTGGAAACGCCTGGCGTGACTCGCTGGTCCCGACCGCTATCGCCGCCGCCCTCGTGACCGTCGTGTTCGTCGGCAACGTGACCGTGGGCACCCGGTTCTTCGAACGGCTGCCGGAGGGGTCGAACCCGCACGGGTATGAGAGGTCGTTGCAGCCGGACGTCATCGCCGCTTCGATATGGGCTCTGCAGCACCTGGGGCCGAACAACATGTTCGGCGCCAACGACATGGACTCGTGGGCGCTCGCCACCTACGGAGATCAAGACCTCGCCGACTCGCGCCTGCTCTGGCCCATCTTCTTTTCCGAATCGATCAACAGCGCGATCGTGCAGAACATCAAAGAGCTGCGGCTGCGGTACCTGCTGGTCAATTGGCGTATGACGCTTAGCATTCCGAACCTGGCCGATCATTATGTCCACACCCAGGAACCCGAGGCCGGCCACCAAAGCCACCCGTTCCCGCCGGCAGCTCTCGAGAAGTTCTCGGCCGACCCTTGCATCAAGCTGATCTACGACGCGGGACCCATCCAGATCTATGACGCCTCCCAGATCGAAAGCGGTGCCTGTTCATGAGCCTCGCCTCACCCGAAGCCTCCCAAACCGGCATGACCACACGCGCCCGCCGGCTGTGGTTTTACACGTCATTCGCCGCCGGCTGCGCCGGCATGAATGCGGCAACCGGCTACGCGGGGCCCATCCGCGTCCCGCAAATCATTCAGCTCGTGCTGGGCCTGCTGATGGTGTTCCTGGTCCCCGGTTTGTCTTTCGTGTGCGCCGCGCTGCCCGACTGGCAGTCATGGGTCGAGCGGCTGCTCGCCAGCTTGGGTATCAGCATCGCCGTGGCGACGTGCGCGGTGGTGCTGCTCGCGGCCATGCCAATGGGCTTCTCGCGACAGCCATTTGGACAGTTGCTAGGGGGCATCACGGTCGTGCTTTCCCTTGGCGGGCTGTACCGCTTGAAAGCAGGCGCCATAGTCTGGGAGCCCCGCGCCTGGATCAAGAACGCGCTCTCATTGGTCGAAGAACGCGTCGCCGCCGGGCAGCGCGACGCGCTGAGGTTGAACAACCGCACAACGACCGCGAGGCCGCAGCCGCCTTCGGAGACCGATGGCCGCCAATCCGTGATGGTCCTCAACTTCTCGTTCGACGGAAAGCGCGCCGACCCGCGCGCTTGACCGTCGTCGTCTTGGGTTTCGCCTCGATCATCCTTCGCCGAGTGCGCGCCCCGCGGTCCGGTGTGCGACCACCGTGTAGAGCGGCACCGGCAAGGTCACCCGATGCCGGGTAGACAGCTGCCGGTGATAGGTCAGGGTCGACGATTCGAACCCCAGCACGCCGAGGAACCGCTTGACCAGCTTGGGGCTCAACGTCCACCACGTTTCGTCGGGGCTTCCCGTCTTCGGATTCGGCTTGAAGCGCATGGCCGGCCGCTGGAACATGTCCAGCATCTTGAGCGGGAATACGTCTCGGGGAGAAAGGATGTCGGTGACAATGACCGTCTCCCTGGTGAGGCGGCACGCGTTCCAGAGCGCTTGGAACGGGTCGCGAAGGTGCAGGAGGATCGAACCGAAGGTCGCAACATCCACCGCGCCGATCTCCTCGGGGACCGCATAGGCGGACGTGTACACCACTTTGGCTCGGGAGTTGAACGCTCCATGCGCCAACCACCAGGCGTTGTTGATCTTCCGCATGTGTGCTTTGCGGGCCGAGTCGTCGTCTGCCGCATCAGATGTGGCGAATGGAACGATGTCCCAGGACTGCTCCTCGGACAAGTCGACGCCGACGACGTCGGCCCCGCGCCGCTCCATCTCGAAGCAGAGGAACCCGTTTGCGGTCCCCATCTCGAGCACTCGCTTGCCCGTCAGGTCGACCCCGCCGAGGTAGCGGTCGACCCCTCGTCTCAAATCCCATTCCCCGTCGAACGTGCCGTGACCCGGGATGTCGATGGTGTGGTAGAAAAAGCACGATTCGGGGTCCGTGACGGTTCGCGGTGGCGCGTAGATCGACGGCGTCGGTGTGAGTTTGGTTGCAAGGTTGTCGCTTAGGACGTCCACGGTTTAATTCCTTCCTTGGGGGAAACTGCAAATAGGCGTTGGTGTCTGCGGAGCGTATTCATTTGTCGGTCACACTCGCGGCCTCCGCTCGTGTGCTGGCATGTGCGAACCATTGGTTCGCGTTTCGAGCATGTCGTGGAAAACCTGCTCCCAGGCCCCCACGACCACGTCCGAGGAGTACGCGACCGCCCTCTCGCGAGCCGCCGATCCCAATCGGGCGCGCAAGGGTGCGTCGGCGACGATGCGCTCGAGCGCATTGCGTAACGCCGGTACGTCACCCGGTGGCACGTGAATCCCGTTGACGCCGTCTTGCACCAGTTCGGCCAGCCCACCGACCGCTGACGCGACCACCGGCCTCCCGGCGGCCATCGCCTCCGCGGCGACCAGGCCGAAGGGCTCCGGCCACACCGAAGGCACCACGGCGGCAAGGCAATTGCCCCATCCGCGCAGTACCTCGTCACGGGGGAGGATGTCGTCGGAGACGATGACGCCGGGCGGGAACGAGGTCGGGGTGTCGTGTCGCCGGATCCCGGCCAGGACCAACGGCGGCCTGTTTTGCAGGCCCGACCAGGCCTCCAGCAGGACGTCGATGCCCTTGTGCGGTCCGAGCGCGCCGGCGAACATGAGGTAGTCGCCTTCGGGGGGCACGAAGGCCGGACGCGGTGCCCGCGCGGCCTGGAATGCCTCGTCCGGGACGAACGGCGGGATCACGTCTATCCCCTGGCCGCTACCGGCGACCAGTGGCGCCGAGGCGTTGGCAACGAATCGGCTGTTCGCGACGTAGCGATCGACACGCCCGCGCCACGGCTTCATCGCCGCCAGTCCGGTGGTGAGTGCGAAACCCTTTGCCGCGCCGTATTGCTCCCGCGAGCACGAGAGGCATTTCGCGTACCCGGGGCCCGTGCAGACGCTGCCGCGATGAACGTAGCCGACCCTCGGGCAGACGAAGCCATAATCGTGCAGCCACACCACCAGTCGTGTTTTCGCCGACGGCAGCAGAGGCAGCAGCGAGTACAACAGCCACGAGTGCACATGGACGATGTCCGGCTGCCGCTCCTCGATGAGCCGGGCAATCGCGCGGACCAGGCCCGGGTCGGGAAGCGTTGGGTGAAAGGGCTTTTCGGGGTCAACGTAGAGCGAATTGAGAAGGCGCCCCCACCCGGCCATCCGATGTACTCGTACGTCGCCGTCGTGCTCGGTGCGCGGTCCCTTCGCCCCGGCCAGAGTCAGCACGTCGACCTCGTGGCCCCGGCGCGCCAGCTCACGCGCGAGCAGTTGGACCGCGAGATCACGCCCACCCACCAATGGGGGTGGGTAGCAATCGGTTGCCTCGAAGATCCTCACCTCATGTCTCCTGTCGCCGACCTAGGCAAGCGCCGGTCGCAGTGCCTCACCGACGGCGCCGGTCAGGTAAGCCGCATACGACTTGCTGAAGTGGAACCGCTCGTAGTACACGCGGATGTCGGCGATGACGGGTTCGCATCGATCCGCACACACCCATGGGACGGTCGGGACGTACAGCGCCCCGGCCGCCGACGCGGCGGCTTGCTCGGCTTCGGGACTTCCCGACGGCATGCCCTCCGATCTCGGCACGCTGCACTGTTGAACCGCACTGGCATGGGCCGCCAGGCAGTGCGCGTCGTCTTTCTCCCACGTCGGGATGGCGCCGAGCATGGCGAACCGGGTTTGGGGTTGGGCCAGTTCCCGGAAGGTCGAGGCCCAGCCCTCCTGCCACTGCGCGGCGGTCGGCTGGCTGCCGTCGGCGAGCAGCTGCGTGCCGGCGCCTGTCGCGATCACCAGATCCGGATGCAGTTTCCGGATCGCGGCTACCGCACTCCGATGGAATTGATAGCACTCGTCATTCGGCGCCTGGGTCTGATACGACATGAAATGGAGGTTCAGGGCGGGGCAGCTGTTCATGTAGAACGTGCGCAACTTATAGCCGTTCGCCGCGGCCACACCCTCGAGCGCCGCCCCCCACATCCAGGCGCGGGAATCTCCGAAGGTAACCATGAGCTTGGTGCCGTGCTCGGCGCCGGCCGCACATTGCCCGAATTCGTGCCCCAACTCCGACTTGGAGAAGTCGACGAACTCGGGAGGAAGCGCGATCTGGTAGCAGTCGAAGCGTCCCGTGGCCTTGGCCAGGTCCAGTTTGGTCAGCGAATCCGCCACAGACTTCGGCAGGACGTGAAGGCTTTGGGCGGCCTGGACGGCTTCGAGCACCTGCGCCTGCCCCACGGATGACGGCTGGAGTTTAGGTGGGTTCCAGGTTCGCTCGTGCGAAGCGATCTGATGCTGTGCCACCGCGACCGTCAACAAGGTCAGGGCCACACCGATCGCCAGAGTCAATTGCGTCCGGGACCTCAAGAAGGCGGACCGGCGCACGGGATTCTCGATCACTCGAAACGTGATCGCTGAGGCCGCGACCGCAACCAACAGCAAACCGGAGTTTTGCCACGCGCTGAGCTGGTGCCCGGCATATCGGGCGGCGATCACGAGAATCGGCCAGTGCCACAAGTAAAGCGAATAGGACCGCGCACCCAACCACTGCATCGGGCGAACGGAGAGGACGCGGCCGACGACCGTCTGCGGGTTGCCGCATCCGGCCGCGATCAGCATCGCGCTGCCGACCACCGGGATGGCCACGGCCCAGCCGGGATAGGGCGTCGACGACGTCAGAATCAGTGCGCTGGCTGCGATCCCGGCCAAGCCCAACAGAGCGCTCACCTGGTGCACCGATTGAGGCGCTCGGGAAACCGCGGGCCCGAGCACTGCGACCAGGGCTCCCAGAGCGAGTTCCCAGGCGCGGGTCAGCGGAGAGAAATATGCCCACGTCGCGTTCGACGACGTCTGAACAACCGACCACGCAAGCGAAGCGCCGATGACCGCCAGCAGCGAAGTGGTGAGGACGGCGACCACGTTGCGGCGCTTCGACAGGCGAACGACGATGGCTACCAACAGAAAGAGGGTCGGCCAGGCCAGGTAGAACTGCTCCTCGACGCCGAGCGACCACATGTGCTGAAGAGGTGACGGCGGCAGTCGCGAGCCGAGGTAGTCGGTCCCTTGCTCGGCGAAGTGGATGTTCGCCGCGAACACGGCCGTCCATTTCGCATCGTTGGCGACTTCGTTCCCGGAGATGAAGCCCAGCAGCTGATAGGCCGCGAAGATCGTGGCGAGCACCGTGAGGGTCGCCGCCGGAAGGATGCGCCGCACCCGCCTGGCATAGAAGCGCCAGAGCGAAATCCGGCCGTCGTTGATCTGCTCGTGCAGGAGCAGGCCGGTGATCAGAAATCCGGAGATGACGAAAAAGACGTCCACACCGACGAACCCGCCGGTGAAGGGCTTCCCGTAGCCGTGAAACAAGAGCACGAGTCCGACCGCGATGGCGCGCATACCCTCGATGTCTGGGCGAAACCGATCGCCGCGCCCGGCCGCCGGCGAAGGGACGGCATCGGCGAGTCGCGATCGACGGGCGACGGCGGCATCCAGCGATGCGACCGTCGTGTCGCGGTGTGCCGTCGCCCGATGCGTCATCACGCTCCCGGACGGGACTTCGCTCGGGACGGGCTTGCCGCCCCATCCCTTAGCCGCGTGATCACGAACGGCATCTGCTCCTCCCAGCGTAAGCAGGGGACCAAAGCGGTCCGTTGGTCACCGCGGCCCGTGAGTCCGACGGGTTGAGCGTATACCGAAGATGCGCTTATACGGGCACAGTACATCCATTTTGTCTCAAATAGGGCCGATTCGCAAACCTATAGTTTCCTCGGACCGGAGCGGATGTGCGCCCCACGCGACCGCCGCGATCGGCGAAGCGATAGGCCGGCACCCGACGGCTCATCGCCAACGCGTCATGGCAGCTTGCCCGCCCCCGTCACCGCGGGGGGACCGGCTTCGATGCCGTCGGGCGCGCCCTCGTCCGCCGGCCTCAGGGCGCGCGCCGGCCACAGGGACCACAGCGTCAGGTATGCCAGCCCGAACAAGGCCCCGACCGCGAGCGCCAAACCGGTCGGCTGGACGTAGGCAAGCGGCGAACGCACCCAGTCGAACGTCGTCGCCGCCACCGCGCCCGGCTGGGTGAGCAAATCCCAAGAGTTCCACCGCTGAAACCGCCCGATCACCACGCCGATGGCGCACAAGCCGACCGACACCACCACCGCGATCCACCCGATCACCGGGCCGAACTCGCGCTCGATCCGCCGACACACGAGATGCACCGAGACCACGCCGAGGATGACGCCGGTCCACGCGGCGACGCCGTATTGCATGACGTGTCGCCACAATTCGACGTCGTGACGGAGGTGCACGAGGTCGGTCATCAGGTACGGGGCATTGGGCAGGAACGCCAGCCACAGCAGCCCGATTGGCACCAACCAGATCCGGCGGCGTACCACGCCGAAACCGGCCGCACAGAACACCGGAATCCACGCCAACGCCAGGTTCCACACGAAAAAGCGCGTCGGATAGCTCGCCGGGGGGAACGGGTCGGTGACACCCAGGACGAGTGTCAGCCCGGTGGTTGCCACCAGCGACACCACCAAGACCACCCGGCGCGCAGACGTCATGAATGCAGTTTGCCAGCCACGAGCAAGCGGTTCGATGACTGCGCGCCCGCCGCGGCCGGCTCGGTCAGTCCCGTGACTCGGAGTAGGGCAGCACCCCTGATGAGAACGCTTGAGGCACCAGAACTTTCGCGATCAAATGGTCGGGCACAGCGGTGGCCACCAGGAAAATCACCACCGTATCGGGAACGTGGAGAACGGTCGGGCGATGTCCGGACGTAGCCGCCGCTGTGGGTCGAACAGGCCCGTCTGCATGTCTTTCGTCGTGCCGAAGTCGTAGGCGGACCAGGCCAGGGCGCCCATACAGCGGGGATCGTTGTCGATCATCGCGCGGACCGCGCTGTAGTAGGCGGCTCGCTCCTCGGGTGACGAGGTGTTGGTGATGCCGAACTCGCCGATGATCAGCCTCTTGTTGGCATTGGCCGGGTGACCGTACGCCTGGAGGGAGTCCGTGGCGTGGGGCAGGTAATAGACGTGGAAATCGAGAAAATCGCCCAGGTGGTCGGTGTAGTAGTCCTGCGCCCATCCGCTGCGCGCCGTGACGCTTCGGGAATAGGTGATCGGCAGCCCGGCAGACCGAACGATGCCGCCCAACTCGGTCAGCATTTCGGCGACCGGTTCTGGCTGGTTGTATGTCCAGCCGACCGGCGCCAGCGGCTGGGACGCCTCGTTGACGATGTCAACGCCGAGGACGTTGGGGTAGCTCTTCAGCAGTTGCGCGAGCTGGCGATAGGTCTCGGTGGATTGCGCCCAGGTGTATCTGCCCCAGTGCCCCAGGTCGCCGCCGCAGGCGTAGACGAAGAGGCCAAGAGCCTGGGCGTGGTCGAGGAACTGTTGCCACCGGGCCAGGTACTGCGTGAGTGTGATGCTTTCCAGCGCCAGGACCAGCGTGTTGCCGAAGATGCGGACCGCATTCGCGATCGTCGCGATGTCCTCCAACTGCGGCGCGATAAGCCCGTGCCAGTCCCAGACACCCCACAGCGACGCCCAGATGTCGTTGCCGTCGGCGGCGGTCGTCTGAGTGAAACTGTTGACGAGGTTGACCCCACGGAACTTGGCGCCCGGAGGGATGCCGGGATCGCTCAGGCTCTGGGCGTTCAGGATGGCCGCAGCGCCAACGGATCCCGACAGCGCACCGACGGCCGCGAGGCCGCTGGCCCCGTGCAGAAATGTCCTGCGCGAAACCTTGCGCGTCATCTACGGGTCGCTAGCAGCCGACGGCCGGTCATCGGTCGTCGCCTAGGTGAGTGCCGGTTGGAGTGCCTCGCCGAGTGCGCCGGTGAGGTAGACCGTATAGCTGTTGGTGAAGTGGAACCGGTCTTGGTAGACGCGGGTGTCGGCGATGACGGGTTCGCATCGGTCGGCGCATACCCAGGGCAGGGTGGGGACGTAGAGCGCTTGGGCGGTGGTGGCGGCGGCTTGCTCGGCGCCGAGGTTTCCGGATGGGATTCCCTCGGCGACGGGCACGCTGCATTTTTGGACTGCCAGGACGTGGCCGGCCAGGCAGTGGGCGTCGTCGTTTTCCCAGGCGGGGATGTCGCCGAGCATCGCCAGCCGGGTTCCGGGTTGGGTCAGCTGCTTGAGGGTTGTCTCCCAGCCTTTTTGCCATTGGGCGGGGGTTGGCTGGCTGCGGTCGGCGAGCATATGGGTGCTGAAGCTGGTCACGAGGACGAGGTCTGGATGCAGGTTTCGGATCGCGGCGATCGCGGCCGGGCGGAATTGGTCGCAATCGACGTCGGGCGTGCCTTTCTCGTACGAGAAATAGTGGAGATCGGGCGGCGAACAGGCCGCCATCAGGAAGGTTCGCAGCTGGTAGCCGTTCTTTGCGGCGATGCCTTCGAGCGCCGCCCCCCACATCCGGGCACGCGAATCTCCGAATATCACCATGCGTTTGGTGCCGTGCTCATCGCCGGCCGCACACTCTCCGAACTCCGTCCTCTTCGGGTCGACGATATTGGCGGGAACGTCGACGACCTGGTGGCAGTCGAAGTGCCCTTTGCTCATCGGCCAGTCCTCGTTGGTCAGGAAGCCCACCGTGCTGGGCAGGGCGTCGGTGGTTTGGGCCGCGTGGACGGCTTCCAGCACCTGCGCGCCGGTGGCGGCCGTCCGGGCCGGGTTCGTCGAGGCGCCCTGGGGGCCCGCCCCCGCGTTCGACGTCGAGCACGCACTCACCGCGACGGCGGCGGCAGCGATCAGCCGTGCGGCTCGGTGTCCGTGCCGCTTTTGAATCCCGAAAGTTGTCATAGGTTGCGACTCAGTTCGTAGCTCCGCGGCTGACCGCCCGCTTGTGTCCAAAAGGCATGATACTTGAAGTTGGGCGTAGCGCTTCGCATCATATGAAAAGTATGTATGATCCCTCTTTATGTGTATGGCCGGTACGGACGTCCGGACGCCTCGACTAGCGCTGTCGCCGGGGACGACGTGCCGTTTCGCGACTCTGCACTCTGCTCTCGCCGCCCGCAACGATTAGCCAAGGGACAAAACATGCCCGCACACACTGTGACGGCCAACTATTGGTTACAGGCGAACACGGGTCTCCGCGAGCGCGACAGGCGGCGGCCGGCCCACCGGGTCCGTTCCCGTGCGCCCTTGCGGATCGGCCTCGCCGGCGGCGGAACCGACGTGTCGCCGTATTGCGACACCTACGGCGGCATCGTCCTGAATGCCACCATCGACCGATACTGCTACGCCACCCTGGAAGAGACCACGGACGGCGCCATCGAGTTCCGCGCACCCGATATCGAGGTGGACGACCCCGTCGCCGATGGGCCGAAGCCGGCCGGGTCGGGACCGCTGACGCTGCACCAAACCATCTATGAACGCCTGACTCGCGATTTTGATCTGGGCCGGCCGGGCGTTCGCCTGACTACGGTGTCGGACGCACCTCCCGGTTCCGGCTTGGGCTCTTCGTCAGCTCTGGTCGTCTCGGTGGTGGAGGCGTTTCGCGAATTCTTCGCCTTGCCGCTCGGTGAGTACGACGTGGCACGGCTCGCGTTCGAGATCGAGCGCAACGACTACGGCCAGGCCGGGGGAAGTCAGGACCAATACGCAGCGACGTTTGGTGGCTTCAATGTGATGGAGTTCGGGCCCGGCGGACGGGTCATCGTGAATCCCTTGCGAATCAAGGAGGCAACGCTGCGCGAGCTCGAGGCATCGATCGTGCTGTTCCACACCGGGGTTTCGCGCAAGTCCGCCGAAATCATCGAGCGTCAGACCACCTACATTTCAGCGGGCTCCGCGTCGCAACTCGCAGCTACCCATGAACTCAAGGAAGAGGCGATTGCGATGAAGGAGGCCTTGCTGAAGGGGGATCTGGTCCAGCTCGCCGGAGTTCTCGAGCGGGGATGGCGAATGAAAAAGAAACTGGCCGAGGGCATTTCGACTCCCCGCATCGAACACTGCTTCGATGTCGCGCTTGCGGCCGGCGCCCTCGCGGGAAAGGTGTCAGGCGCAGGTGGCGGGGGATATGTCCTGTTCCTCACGGACCCGGTCCGGCGGCCGGCGGTCATGCGGGCTCTGGGCGACTTGCACTTCGGCGCGGTACAGCCGGCACATTTTGTATCGGAAGGAGCGGTAGCGTGGGCGCTGCGATGAACACCGAGATGCTTGCATTCATCGACGGAGAGATGGCGAAAACCCGCGCCAGCCTCGACGCCTTGCAAGATCTGCGATACGGAACAATTCTGGCGGATATCTCCTGCGCGATCATCGAATCCTTGCGGTCGGGCGGAAAGATCATGTTCTGCGGAAATGGCGGATCGGCCGCGGATTCGCAGCATCTGGCCGCCGAGTTGGTCGGCCGCCAGAACTACGATCGCGCTCCTGCTGCCGGGATCGCCTTGACCGTCGACACTTCGGCCCTCACCGCGATCGGTAACGATTACGGATACGAATTGGTTTTCGCCCGGCAGGTTGAAGCGCTCGGGCGTGCCGGGGACGTTCTCATCGGGATCTCGACCTCGGGTCGCTCGGTGAATGTCGTCAGGGCGCTCGAGGCCGCGAAGGCGATGGGTGTCGTCACCGTCGCTTTCACCGGCAACCAGCCCAGAGACATGGGCATCGCCGAGTATCAATTGAATGTGCCTGCCAGCGAAACGGCCAAGATACAAGAGCTTCACATCATGTGTGGCCACATGATTTTCGCTCTGGTGGAGCGGGCGCTCTTCCCGATCGAGCGAAGCGCAGACGAATTTCTCTTCGACACCACGGGCGTGTGAGCGTGGTCGAGATTTCTCCGGCAAAGCCCATGCGCGTTGAGACGACCCCAGCCGGCCGAACGAGCGGGATGCGGCCATCGGATATCGATGGGGGACCCGACGACGTCATGCTCGTCGGCCCGGGCGCTCGTTTCCTCTCGGCCGTCGGATACCACAACGCCGCGATAGCCAATGCCTTCGCGCGTCGCGGCGATTCCGTGAGCGCCCTGCTGATCAGGGAGCTGTGCCCGCGTCGCTTCTACCCCGGACGCGACAGGGTCGGAACGTATGGCCCCGAGGCCCTGCACCTCGAGGGCATTCCGACCTGTGAGGGCCTCGATTGGTATTGGGGCGCCTCAATCTTTCGTTCGATCCGGTTCCTCTTACGGCGGCGCCCGAAGGTGGTCCTGCTCCAGTGGTGGGCGGCGCTGACCGCGCACAGCTACCTGGTGGTCGCGTTGGTGGCCCGGCTGATCGGCGCGCCGGTGGTGTTGGAGATGCATGAAACAACGGACGTCGGTGAGGCGGCGGTCCCCTTCGTCACCTCGTACGCCCGGGTGGTGATGCGCCTTTTGGCGCGGTTGGTCTCCGGGGTGGTTGTTCATTCCAAGTCCGACATCGATGTGATGCAGAAATTTTATCCCTGCGTGCGGCGACTGCCCTTTTCGGTCGTGTTTCCCGGACCGCTGGAGGACGTGGGCGATGGTGAATCCGCCGCCAAGAAACGGGTGCGCAGCGAAGGAGATCCGGTGCGGTTTCTCTTCTTTGGGGTCATCCGCCCGTACAAGGGCATCGATGAACTCGCCGCGGCCTTTTCCATGCTGATGCGCGACGGGGTGCGCGCCCATCTGACGGTGGCCGGCGAGCCATGGGGCGGCACGGAGGAGGCCTTGCAGACTATTCGAGACACGGGTGCGGAGAATCACGAGATCATCCTGGGATTTCTTCCGGAAGACCAAGTCCGAGATTTGTTCGAAACGACGGACGTCATCGTCGTCCCGTATCGCCGTGCCTCGGCCTCGGGACCAGTCAACTTGGCGATGGAAGCGGGCCTGCCCCTGGTCACCACGAAGGTGACCGCGCTTCAAGAGGCCTGCGAAAATTACGGCGGAGTCGTTTTCGCCGACGTGGGAGATCCGGTCGGGCTGCGCGACGCCATGCTGCGATCCATAACGAAAGTCGGTACGCGCTTTGATAATCCGCACAGTTGGGATGCCAACGCCGATTGCTACGCCGATTTCTTTCGCGAACTTGCCGAGCGGTGACGTGCGATCGAAGGCCCTCACAGCGACCTCGATTCATGCTGCGCTACCTGCGAACTGAAGCCCCGACGGCGCCTCGGCCCGCGCTGTTCCTGGACCGCGACGGGGTCCTGAACCGGCATATCGTCGACGGGTACGTCATCGAGCCCGGCGACTTCGAGCCGATAGACCTCGCGCTCGAGGCGGCCGCCGCCGCCCAAACGGCCGGTGCCGCACTGGTCGTCGTCACCAACCAGGGCAGCATCGGCACCCGCAAGGCAACCGAGTCGCACGTCATGGCCATCCACGCCCTGCTTGTCGCCGCGCTCGCCGCGCACGGGATCGCCATCGACGCGATCTACACGTGCCCCCACCATCCGCGGTCCGCCGACCCGGCGCAGAGATATTGCGAGTGTCGAAAGCCGAAGCCCGGCTTGATCCTTGCCGCCGCGCGCGACCTCAACCTGGACCTGGCCCGGTCAATGCTGATCGGCGATCAGCCCACCGATATCGCCGCCGCCCACGCCGCCGGGATCGCGCCGGATCGAGCGCTGCTCGTCGGGCCGACCACCGGAACGGAATTGGCCGGCTGTGTCCGCGAAAAGCTTGGACGGTACGAGAACTATGTCGACCGGCGCCCGCGCATGAGGCGCGTGGCGAACGTTCGCTGATCAAGCGCTGTCCACCGCGAAACGGCCAGGACGACCGGCAAGCCCGTGTCTTGCGAGGTGCCGTCGCGACGGCAACGCGTGGCGTCCCTTTGCCCTGACGAAGACCTCCATGTCAGTCCGGGCCAACGCGCACAGCATGCCGACGGCGGCGACCGGACGCATCCCGGACCCTCCGGATCGAAATGCGGTCGAGAATGCGTCGACGGCCGCTGCCCAGTTTCCGGAGATCAATTCGACGCGCCCCCTGGCGATTTCGGCTTCCTCGTTCTGCCGGGAGCCGTCCGCGCGCACCGCCCCTTCCAGGTCGGCGGTGATGCCTGGCGGAAGGCGGTCACTGACGTCCGACAGGAACGTCTCGAGAAACCGAGTCCTGTCGTTGGTGGTGTTGAACCAGCTGCGTGTCGTTACCTGCGTCGAGTGCCGGCGCCAATTGCCGAGGAGCCTTGGTGAGGGGGCGAATTTACCGGTCATTGCGAGTCGGAGCCAGGTGGGAAGGTCGACGTAGTTCGTGTTCTCCGGTTGCCAAAACCCTCCGACCTCGTCGAGGGCCGTCCGTCGAATCATCACCGTCGACGCGTTGATGAAGTTGAGCCGCACCAGGGCGGGCAGGATCGAGCCAACCGGTTCGTTGCGGGCGACGGCGCCGCGCGGCTTGTGCCAGTATTTCGCGTAGGTCACCCCGTTCTCGTCCATGAGACCCGCTGTCCCGTAGCTGAGTACGACGCCGGGATCGGCGAACAGTGGCAGCTGGTGCTCGATCTTTTGAGCGGGCCACGTGTCGTCACCGTCCAAGATCGCGACAATCGGACTTTTCGCGCTGGCGAGTGCCAACTTATACCCACGCGCCAGTCCACCGATTCCTTCGTGGGGCCTGCGGATAACGACGATTCGCGGATCTCCGAAGGACTCGGCAATCTCGGCAGTGCCGTCCTGGGAACCGTCGTCGACGACGATCATCTCCCAGTCGGGATTTGTTTGCCGGAGAACACTTTCGATGCAGGTCCCGATGAACGCACTGTGTTGGTACGTCGCCGTGAGAATGCTGACGGATGGCATTGACGCCGCCTAGCTGAGCGCAGGTTGGAGTGCCTCGCCGAGTGCGCCGGTGAGGTAGACGGTATAGGTGTTGGTGAAGTGGAACCGGTCTTGGTACACGCGGATATCGGAGATGACTGGTTCGCATCGCTCGGCGCATACCCAGGACAGGGTGGGGATGTAGAGCGCTTGGGCGGTGGCGGCGGCGGCCTGCTCGGCCTCGACGTTTCCCGACGGCATGCCCTCGGCGACGGGGACGCTGCATTTCTGGACTGCCATGACGTGGCCGGCCAGGCAGTGGGCGTCGTCGTTTTCCCAGTCGGGGATGTCGCCGAGCATCACCAGCCGGGTACCCGGTTGGGCGAGTTCCTTTAGCGTTGTCTCCCAGCCTTTTTGCCATTGGGCGGGGGTCGGCTGGCTGCCGTCGGCGAGCATATGGGTGCTGAAGCTGGTCACTAGCACCAGGTCTGGATGCAGATTTCGGATCGCGGCGATCGCGCTGCGGCGAAATTGGGCGCAGTCCCCGTCCGGCACGTGTTTCTCATATGAAAAGAACGGCAGGTCCAGCGGCGCGCAGTCGCCCATGTGGAAGGTCCGCAGCTGGTAGCCGCCCTTCGCGGCGATGCTTTCGAGCGCCGCTCCCCACATCCCGGCGCGGGAATCCCCGAACGTCACCATGCGCTTGGTGCCGTGCTCGGCGCCGGCCGCACACTGCCCGAACTCGGATACGGAGGGGTCGAGGACATTCGCCGGCAAACCGACCTCGTGCGGGTCGACCTGGTGGCAGTCGAAGTGCCCGGTCGCCATCGGCCAGTCGGCTTTGGTCAGAAAGTAGCCCACCGCATCGGGTAGGGCGTTGATGGTTTGGGCCGCTTGGACCGCCTGAAGCACCTGAGCCGTCGTGGCGAAGACCCGGTCCGGGTTCGGTGGGGCGCCCTGCGGCAGAGCCGGCGCGTTCGACGTCGAGCAGCCACTGAGAACGAGGGCGGCGACCGCGATCGTCGCGACGGATGCTTTCCACCCGGGCCTGAGGATCTTCGTGCAGAACGCCCTTGCCGCACAATACTTTTGGATCATCGCCGGGCCTGGTGCTGCTGGGTAGATCTTCAGGACAGAGCCAGCGGTTGGCGGCTGAGGAGAACGTCGGCCGCATGCGCTCGAGCTTCGCGCCACCCCCGGTGGGAGATGTCGCGGTATGTCGTCTCGGTAATCGCCGGCACCTTGTCCTCGTACACCCACCGATAATCGTTGTGCATGTCGTAGACGTGGAAGCCCTGCTCTTGGAACGGCCGCAACGTGGCCTCGATTTCGGTCCTCACCTCGAGTGCCACCACCAGGTTGGGATGCGTGAAGTCAGCGGCTATTTGGGGCGCGATGGCCGTTTCGGCGCCCTCGACGTCGACCTTGATGAACGAGACCCGCGGAGCGTCGGCGCCGACGAGGGACGCGAGCGTGTCTGCGGCCACGGCCGTGGGAATCCAGGTGCTTCCCGTGAAGCGGCGGTCAAAATCGCCCTTGGCCGGTGGGCTGAGCCGGGAGAAGGCATCAACGCTGGGATGCAGGTAGAAGGTGAGCTCGCCTTTCTCTGGGGCGCACGCCGCCTCGACGACGTGAACGATGCTGCCCGCCCCATTGAGCTCGACGTTGGTGCGCAGCCGCCGCGCGGTGTCGGGCGCGGCTTCGATCGCGATGACCTTCCCGGACGGACCGACGCGCTTGGCGAACAGAAGGGTGAAGTAGCCGATGTTGGCGCCCGCGTCGACGCAGATGTCGCCTTCCTGGACGTGCCGCAGAATGAATTCGGACAGCACCGGTTCGTAGGTGCCGCGGAAGCGGAGGCAGGACGTGATGGCTGAGCTGTCCAGGCCGGCGACGAACTTGGTCCCGTAGATGGACTCCACCGGGGTTTCGTCCGGCTCGCTGCCGAGCGCCGTGAGCAGCTGGTTGCATCGGTTCACGAAGACTTTCTTGGCGAGTATCGGCAGGTGTTCGTTCGCGACGCATGCGCGCATGTACCCGACTAGGGCATGGCTCGCGCGTCGCTTGGTCGGGCTGAGAGCGGGCATTATGTGCTTCCCCAGGGTCTCGTTGCGGTTCAACGTGGCGGGTATGGGTGATGACTGGTAGTCGGTGATATGGGCTCAAATCATCTTTTTAGTCAGCGTATCACGTGACAGCAAGACTGTAAGAGGCTTAATATGCGTCAAAAGATACGATAGACCCGCTATAGGAAGCATTGCGTGTACCCTTCGCCGACCGCTGCCCGGATCGCGCTGCGGGTCCAGGAGGTCCGATGGAAATTGTGATCGTGGGATCTGGTCCGTCGGCTGCCGCGGCCGCCCTGGCGCTTGAACGTGTTCGCGAGGCGACGGTCACCGTTTTGGATCTGGGCACTCAGCTCGAGGACGGCCGACAGGCCGCCCGCGCGGCCATGGCAAGCACGTCGCCAGACCGCTGGAGTGCGGACGACTTGGACCTGGTCTCCGCGCTTCCGAAGGCCACGGTTGCGGGCCAGCTTCCGGTCAAGCAGATATACGGGTCGAACTTCGTGTTCGCGAACGCGGGCCAACTCGACGACATCGACGCGGACGGTGAAGCCAACCCGCTGGTGGTGTCGGGGGCCTACGGCGGATTCTCGAACACGTGGGGGGCGCAGGTGATGCCGTATTCGACGGGGACGTTCAAGACGTGGCCGATCTCGCGCCCCGACCTGGAACCGCACTACCGCGAAATCCTCAGCCAGATCCCGTATTCGGGCGAGGCCGACGACCTCGAGGAGACCTTTCCGCTGATGGGTGCTCCCGAGCATTTGCCCGCGGTCACCGATCGCACGTCGTCGGTGCTGCGGCGCTACGAACGGAATCGGATCGCCGTCCGGCGGCACGGGGTGACGGTTGGTCATGCGCGTTTGGCGCTGAAGGGATCGGCATGTCGTCGTGTCGGCCTGTGCATGACCGGCTGCCCGTACCAGCTCATCTATTCCGCGTCGCAGACTTTCGATCGGCTCAGGGCACAGCGCCGGGTGGATTACCGGTCCGGCGTGCGGGTGGACCGCATCGAGGAGGACGCGGCGGGTCGTGTGTCGGTGCACGCCACGGAAGTCGAGACGGGGCGGCGGCGGGTTTTCGGCGCGGATCGCGTCTTGGTCGGGGCGGGAGCGATCGGCACGACGAGGATCGTCGCGGGCTCCCTCGGACTCACGGATCGCTCCATCAGATTGGCGGAATCCGTTCAGTTCATGACGCCGTTCCTGTCGATGCGGCCGGTCGCCGAGCTGACACAGGACGGCCAGTTCACGCTCAACCAGTTCAATATCTTCGTCACCTTCGACAGCGACGGCAAAGAAGCCGCACTCGTGCATTGCTACCCGTACAACGACATCATGTTGGGGGCGCTCCCGGGCGTCTTGACCTCTGGCTCGCTGCGCTCGGTGGCCCGAACGGGCCTGCGGCGCCTGACCGTCGGCCTCGGCTACCTGCCCTCGTGGGCCTCGCCCCCCGTCGAACTTCGCATCGGCCCCGTCGAGGCCGACGGGTCGCTACCGCCGGTCCGGGTGACGTCGGGCCGCAATGAGGCGACGCAGCCGATGCTCGAGCGGGTGCTCCGACAACTCCGGCGTTGCGGTCGCGCGCTCGACCTGCACCCGATACCGGGTCAAACGAAACTGTCCGGACCGGCGAAGAGTTACCACTACGGGGGATCGTTTCCCATGCAGGCGAAGCCTTTCGGCCCGTTCGCCAGCGACTCCCTCGGTCGGGTAAAGCCCTGGCGCAACGTCCATCTCGTGGATGCGTCGGTGTTTCCGACCGTTGCGGCGACCACGTTCACGTTGACGATCATGGCGAATGCGCACCGAATCGCCACCGAAGCCCTAGGGGGATCGCGATGACTTCAGACCGGGTGGCGATCACGGGTGCGACCGGTTACCTCGGATCGGTTCTGTCGGACCATTTCTCCGAGCGCGGCGACGAGGTGGTCGCGTTGACGCGTCGGCGACCCGAACGCCAAGTCACCGAGTGGCGCCACTTCGAACTCGGTCGACCCCTGGACGGGGCGATTTTCCAAGACGTGGACACGCTCGTCCACGCTGCCTGGGTACTGAGCGGGAAAGATACGAGCCAACTTTGGCGCGAGAACGTGATCGGTTCGCGCCGGCTGATCGAAGCCGCCGTGAGCGCCGGCGTCGGCAAAGTCGTGTTCGTCTCGTCGATGTCCGCCTATTTCGGGACACGACAGACCTACGGCTTGATGAAGCTGGCGGTGGAACGCACTGCCCTCGACATGGGTTGCGTCGTCGTCCGTCCCGGTCTGATCTACGGAGAATCGCCCGGGGGCATGGCGGGCACGCTCCGGAAGATTTCTGGTCTGCCGCTTTGGCCGCGTTTCAAATCGGCCAAGCTCTTCCTGGCACACGAGGACGATGTGGCGCACGCGATCGCGACGGTGATCGAACACTTCGACGAGCTGTCGGGCGAGGTCGTCGGGCTGGCGAATCCGCAGCCGGTCGACCTGCCCTCGATCTTCGCGGGCCTTTCGGCCGGACATGAACGCCGGCCCAGCTTGCCCGTGCCCGCCGGACCCGTGATGGCCGTTTTACGGCTGCTCGAGCTCGCCGGCGTCCCGTTCCCATTTCGTTCCGACTCGCTGCTCGGGCTGATCGAGGCCGCCGACGCATTGCCCGGCCAGGACTGTCTCGGGCGGCACGGCGTCGAGTTTCGAAGCGTCGGGTCCGCCCGCCGGCGGGAGCCGGTGTGGCCGCCCGGTCGCGACAAGCCGGCCGTCGAACTCCCGGTCTGACTGCGGCGATACTCAGACCGCTGCGGCCTCGGTCATCGGGTGTTCCTCCGATGCAGCGTCCAGTTCTGTTTGGCCCAAACCTATTTCGAGTCGTTCGTCGTCGCGCAGCGGGCGTCCCGGCACCACCAGCGGCGGGCGCTTCGCCGGGGCCGGCAGGCTCGCATGCACCGCGGCCAGCTGGCGGGCGACGAGCCGATTCAACCCGACGCATACATCGTTGCCCAGGGGTTCCGCGCTGTGGTAGCGGACCCAAGCCGCTGCGTGGACCCGGCCGGCCGCGGCGCTCAGCCGAATCGTCAGCACGGTGACATCGGTGTCGTCCAGCCACAACCGGTCCAGCGTCTCCGACGTGATGTCCTGTGGTGACACCCAGAAGCTGGTCGCGTACCCGTCGAAACACTTGAGGTGGCGCAATCCCGACCGGGTCGAAGCCGGTTGCAGTCCCGCCGCCACGGCGGCGTCCACCTCGGCGAACTCGTCGGCAGTCAACGGCCGGGCCGCGCAGCGCCGACCGTTCAGATCGTCGACCAGCCGCTCGACGACCGCCGCCAAAGTCGAGGCCAGCGAATCGCGGGCCGCGACCGCGCCGACGTTGCGCTGGGGATCCATCCGCAACACCAGCCACGTCCGGTGCTCGAAACCCGCTGGGCGACCGTCGGCGGCGTGCCGCCGTCGTACCGAGACGATGTCGATGGCGTCCAGGCGCACATCGAAGTGGTGCAGTCCCGTTG
This sequence comes from Mycobacterium sp. E2327, assembly GCF_001672675.1. Classification (NCBI taxonomy): domain Bacteria; kingdom Bacillati; phylum Actinomycetota; class Actinomycetes; order Mycobacteriales; family Mycobacteriaceae; genus Mycobacterium; species Mycobacterium sp. E2327. The sequence goes on along the minus strand of NZ_LZKE01000204.1, from coordinate 16,692 downwards.
CCACCGCCGGCACCGGCAAGGTAGCCGACGAGGCGGTCTGGTGATGGTGCGGTGCGTCCGCCGGCCCGTCGAGGGCCACCACGGCGACCAGCTGGCCCCGGTATCCGCGCACTCCGACCACGCGGCGGCCGAAGCGGCGCCGATGATCGATAGCCGCGGTGCAGCCGGGATTCAGTGTCTCGCCCCGGGCCGGGGAGGACTCCGTCGTGCTCAGTGCCGCCGCCGGCTCGGGGGACGAGTCCCAGATGTCGGGGGCCGACCAGTCCCACAGCCACCTGGCCAGGGCCGAGATGACCGTGATCCCGCGGTAGGTGAGCAGCAGGGCCGCCGTCGCGATTACGGCGACCGCGACGCCGCCCCACCACATCGCGGTTTGCGGTCCGCCGGCGAGCTTTCTGACCACGACGAGCACCGCGACGTCGATCAGGAACGCCGACGTGGTCTTCGGCCACGAGAGCGCCAGCCCGAGGCGGGGCTGGGCCTTCATCGGCGCCGCGGAGGCTGCCGCATCGCCGAAAGACTTAAGGTCTGTTTTCACCTATCTGATGATACAGAAAGTATTGTAATGTGGTCTATTACCAAATAGTCCGTTTGTAGCTGGCCTCCCTAGCTGAGGAGCGGCGTATGTCGTTCTCATCAACACGCTCGGTGCGAGTCGCGATCGCGGCGGGCTGCGTCCTGGTCGGTGCCACGGCGGGTTGTTCGCGCTCGCCGGCGAGCACACCGGCCGCACCGGCAAGCCTGCCCGCCGTCGCGTTGGTGCCGGCAGCGTCAGCCGTCCAAGGCGAGTCGATTCCCGGTATCGGAGCCACCCGGGCCGCTTGGGACGACTCGCACCCGCCAAACGCCGCGGCCGCCAACGCCTACGGTCGAGATCCCAGCCTGCCGGAGTACCTCGCGCATGGCGGCGCCGTCTACAGCGACGTATCCGACCAGGGCACCGACAGAATCCACGGCTACTCCTTGAATATGCATACGGTCGACCGGTTCGAGGTGTTACGGCGGGTGTGGCAGGAGTTGCCTTCCGACGCGACGGTCGCCTGGGATCTGATGCGCGACCATTGTTATCGAGTGGCGTTCAACAGCCCGACCCTGCGGGCCGTCGGAGATTTCATGGCAACGGTTCAGCTTCAGTACATTCAGGCCGACGGGAAGAAGGCGACGAGTTCGGACCGCTTCAACCAAGCGGTGTTCCGGCTTGACCGTGCCGGTTCCCCAGCCGACGGTGCGGAAGGCTGCGGCAAGTAAGGCGTGACCGTCCCGGCGCGGGAGCGCGCCGACCCGGTGCGTGTCCCGGCAACCCGTAGGATTGTCGTGGTGGCCGAACTGACCGGCGCGCGAGCCGAAGAGCTCGCAACAATGGACATCTTCGAGGGCTGCACTACCGAGGACCTAGTGCCGCTGGCGGCCCGCCTCCAGCCGCTGCGCGCGGCAGCCGGCCAGGTGCTGATGCAGCAGGGCGAGCAGGCCGTTTCGTTCCTGCTCATCTCGTCGGGCACCGCCGAAATCAAGCGTGTCGACAGCGACGGCGACGGCACGGTCAACGCCGGACACGTGACGCCCGGCACCATCGTGGGGGAGATCGCCCTGTTGCGGAATATCCCGCGCATCGCGACGGTCACCACGGCCGAACCGCTGACCGGCTGGATCGGGGACAACGACGCCTTCACCCGGATGGTGCACCTGCCGGGGGTCATGCCGCGGTTGCTGCGCACGGTGCGCCAGCGCCTGGCCGCATTCATCACCCCGATCCCCATAGAGGTCCGCGACGGCACCCGCCTGATGCTGCGCCCGGTCCTGCCCGGCGACGACGAGCGCACCGTCCACGGCCACATCCAGTTCTCCAGCGAGACCCTTTATCGGCGGTTCATGACGGCCCGCATGCCGACCCCGGCGCTGCTGCACTACCTGTCCGAGGTCGACTACGTCGACCACTTCGTGTGGGTGGTGATCGACGGGGAGAATCCGGTGGCCGACGCCCGCTTCGTCCGCGACGAGAGCGATCCGAAAACCGCCGAGATCGCCTTCACCGTGGCCGACGCCTACCAGGGCCGGGGGATCGGGAGCTTTCTGATCAGCGCGCTGTCCATCGCCGCCAGGGTCGACGGTGTCGAAAGATTCTCCGCGCGAATGCTTTCCGACAACGGGCCGATGCGAGCGATCATGGACCACTACGGCGCGGTCTGGGAGCGCGAGGACGTCGGCGTCATCACCACCGTCATCGACGTGCCCCACCGGCTGGTCTTCGGCCGTCACATGGCCGAACAGATCAAGCGCGTCGCCCGTCAGGTGATCGAAGCGGTCGGCTGAACGGGCATGCGGCCGTTGTGGATTGGGATTCCGGTTGTCCTGATGACGGCGTGTGCGCACACCCACGCGCCCGCGCCGTCGGCCGCGCCCACCAAATCGGCCAGCGCCCCCAACGCGGCCGTCAACCCCGCCAACATCAAGCGGGTGGTCGGCGAGCTGCCTCCCCACTACGAGGTGACCACCAACGTCCCGAGCGGGGCGTCGCCGAGGGTGATCTGGAGCCTCGGGGCCGCCGCGAGCGCCAAGCCGCCACCGTGCGCGACGCTCGCCGACCCGGGCAACGGACGTGACCAGTCCGCGCAGGGCTTCTCCGGGTCGGGGACCGGCGGCATCGTCGACGCGGTGGTGGTGGCTTTGCCAGGGCCGGTGGACCTCGACCAGGGCGTCGTCGCGGCGTGCGGGCGGTGGACCATGAGCGACGGCCACACCACCGCCAGCGTTCGCCTCATCGACGCCCCCCACATCGACGGCGCCGCGACGCTCGGCATGGTGGCCGACACCAAGTCGTCCGTCGAATCGGGCACCGAAATCGATTCGCGCGCATACACTTTCACGGCCTACCTCGGCCAGTACTACGCGTTCACCACGCTGACCACGGACCCCGGTTCGACGCTGCCCGCGCTGCCGCCGCAGTTCGCCGCCGATCTGCTCGTCAAAACGGTGTCCACATTGCGCGGCTGAGCGTCCCCGTTGGGTAGATTGGCCACGATGTTGAAGGTGTTGCTCGCGACCGCCTCCGTGTGCGTGCTCGCCGGATGCTCGTCGGGCAACGATCCCACCCCCGTCAAGGCCGACATCGGCAAGGTCGTCGACGTCAAGTCGAGCTTCGGGCCGGACTACAAGGTCACCGACATCCCCGTCCGGGGCGTCGACCCCAAGCTGCTCTCGGCCCGGAAACTGCCCGACGGCCTGACTTTCGACCCGGCGAACTGCGCGAAAGTGGCCGTCGGCCCGGACATGCCACCCGACTTGCAGGGCAACATGGCCGCCGTCTCGGCCGAGGGCAACGGCAACCGGTTCGTCGTCATCGCCTTGGAGACGTCAAAAGCCCTGCCGTTCAACGACCCCGGGAAGGACTGCGCCAAGGTCGCATTCGCCGGGACCGGGGTACGGGGCGGCATCGAGGCGATCGACGCGCCGCACATCGACGGGGCCCGCACCGCGGGCGTGCACCGCGTCCTGCAGGCCGTGGTCGGTGGGGGAGCGCGCACCGGCGAACTGTACGACTACTCGGCCCAATTCGGTGATTACCAGGTGATCGTCATCGCCAACCCGCTGGTCATTCCGGACCAGCCGGTGGCCAAGATCGACACCCAACGCGCGCGTGACCTCCTCGTCAAGGCGGTCGCCGCGGTCCGTTCGTAGGCCGCTAGGCCGATGGCGGCGACCCACCGCGCCCGGCTAGCCGTGCTTGTGATCGCCGCTAGCGCACGTCGCGGGGACGGAACTGGATGCTGACGCGCGGGCCGGTCGGCGCCGAGGTCTTGGGCACCGAGTGCTCCCAGGTGCGCTGGCAGGATCCGCCCATCACCAGCAGATCGCCGTGGGCCTGCGGCAGTCGCAGCGACGGGCCGCCGCCGCGCCGCCGCATCGCGAAGGTGCGCGTCGCGCCCAGGCTGACGATCGCCACCATGGTGTCCTGCGAGCTGCTGCGCCCGATGGTGTCGCCGTGCCAGGCCACGCTGTCCGAGCCGTCGCGGTAACAGCACAATCCGACGGTGGTGAAGGGCTCGCCGAGTTCGCCCGCGTAGATGTCGTTGAGCCGCCGGCGCAGCTTGCCCAGCAGCGGGTGTGGGGGATCCTCGACGGTCAGGTCGTGGAAGCTGACCAGCCGCGGCACGTCGACCACCCGGTCGTACATGTGGCGGCGCTCGGCCCGCCATGGAACGGTCGATAGGAGGTCGGCGAACAGGTCGTCGGCCTCGGCCAGCCAGGCGGCGCGGATCTCAATGAAGGCGCCGTCACCGAGCTGTCTGCGCTCGGTGTGCTCGAACAGCGAGCCCTGTACCGCGATGCTCACGGCGCCCATTTTATCGCACACCCGTTCGATGAGGCGGGGACCGGCCTTGCGACCGGCTACCGTTTCCAGGGTGGGTGATGTTGAGCTGGGCACCAATTCCGAGGTGGGCGCGCTTCGGGTCGCCATCCTGCACCGCCCCGGCGCGGAGCTGCGCCGGCTCAATCCGCGCAACAACGATCAGCTGCTCTTCGACGGCCTGCCCTGGGTCGCGCGGGCGCAGGAGGAACACGACGAGTTCGCCGAGCTGCTGCGGTCCCGCGGCGTCGAGGTGCTGCTGCTGTCGGACCTGCTGACCGAGGCGCTCAACCACAGCGGGGCCGCCCGGATGCAGGGCGTCGCCGCCGCGGTCGACGCTCGTCGGCTCGGAACCCCACTGGCGCAAGAGCTTTCGGCCCATCTGCGGGGGCTGGACCCGGTGGCGCTGGCCAACGTGCTGATGGGTGGCATGACGTTCAACGAGCTGCCGCCGGACACCCTCACCGAGGTCTCCCTGGTGCTTCGCATGCACCACGGGGCGGATTTCGTCATCGATCCACTGCCGAACCTGGTGTTCACCCGTGACTCGTCCATCTGGATCGGGCCGCGGGTGGTGATCCCGACCCTGGCGCTGCGGGCGCGCGTTCGCGAGGCGTCGTTGACCGACCTGATCTATGCCCATCACCCGCGGTTCACCGGGGTGCGGCGCGCCTACGAGTCGCGCACCGCTCCCGTCGAGGGCGGCGACGTGCTGCTGCTCGCCCCCGGCGTGATCGCGGTCGGGGTTGGCGAACGGACCACCCCCGCCGGTGCGGAAGCGTTGGCGCGCAGCCTTTTTGACGACGATCTCGCCGACACCGTGCTCGCGGTGCCGATCGCCCAGCGGCGCGCGCAGATGCACCTGGACACGGTGTGCACGATGGTCGACACCGACACCGTGGTGATGTACGCGAACATCGTCGACACGCTGTCGGCGTACACGATCCAGCGCACCCCCGACGGCGTCACTATCGGCGACGAGACCCCTTTTCTCGAGGCATCCGCCAAGGCGATGGGGATCGACAAGCTGCGGGTGATCGACACCGGGCTGGACCCCCTCGTCGCCGAGCGCGAGCAGTGGGACGACGGCAACAACACCTTGGCGCTGGCACCCGGCGTCGTCGTCGCCTACGAGCGCAACGCGCAGACCAACGCCCGCCTGCAGGACGCGGGCATCGAGGTGCTCACCATCGCCGGGTCCGAATTGAGCACCGGCCGCGGCGGTCCCCGGTGCATGTCCTGCCCCGCCGCGCGCGATCCGGTGTAGGTCTTTCGCGCCGAGTCTGCGCTCAGCGCGTCGGATCGGGCCATTTGCGCGCGCTGGACGCAGTCTCGATGCGAGAACTAGCGCCAGCTGGGCAGCCAGATCTCCATGTTCCAGGTCTGCTGGGAAATCGGCAGGCCGGTGAGTACGGGGAAAAGCCACGCGAAGTTGGTCACCACTAATGCGACATAACAGCTGACCGCGATCAGTCCGAGCGTGCGCCGTTCGGAGTTCTGGTTGCGGGCGTAGAGGATGTCGCCGCAGATCAGCGCGATGCCCATGGCCAGGAACGGCGCCATCGTCGCGGCGTAGAAGAAGTACATCTGCCGGTCGATGTCGGCGAACCACGGCAGCCATCCCGCGCAGTAGCCGGTCAAAACAGCCGCATAGCGCCAGTCCCGGCGGACCAGCATTCGCCAACAGGCGTAGAGCAACACCGGCACCGCCAGCCACCACATCGCCGGGGTGCCCACCAACATCTCCGCCTTGACGCACGACTGCGCGCCGCAGCCGGGGACGTTCTGCTGGTCGATGGCGTAGAGGACCGGCCGCAACGACATCGGCCAGCTCCACGGTTTCGATTCCCACGGGTGGTAGTTGCCGGCGGAGTTCGTCAGGCCCGCGTGAAACTGAAACGCCTTGGCGGTGTAGTGCCACAGCGAGCGAATGGCGTCGGGCAGGGGGACGACGGAGTGCGGGCCGATCGACTGGCCGACCTCGTGGCGGTCGATCGCGGTCTCCGAGGCGAACCAGGGCGCGTAGCTGGCGAGGTAGACCGCGAACGGGATGAGCGCCAACGCGTACCCGGTGGGAATCAGGTCGCGCCGCAAGACCCCGAGCCACGGCCGGGTCACCTGGTACTGGCGCCGCGCGGCGACGTCGAACGCCAATGACAGCACGCCGAAGAACAGCACGAAGTAGAGACCGGACCACTTTGTGCCGCAAGCCAACCCGAGCATCACCCCGGCAAGGAAGCGCCACCAACGCACGCCAAGCCTTGGGCCCCATAGGGTTTGGGCGCTGCGGCCCTCCACGAGCGCGACGTGCAGCCGCCAGCGCACCTGATCGCGGTCCACGATGAGCGCGCCGAACGCGGCGACCACGAAGAAGGTCAACAGGCCGTCGAGCAGGGCGGTCCGCGCGGTGACGAAGCTGACGCCGTCGCAGATCACCAGCACCCCGGCGATCGCGCCGACCAGCGTCGAGCGGCTGATCCGCCGGACGGTCCGCATCACCAGCACCGCCATCACGACGCCGAGCAGGGCGCCGGTGAACCGCCAGCCCACCCCGTTGTAGCCGAAGACCGCCTCGCCGAGGGCGATCAACTGCTTGCCGACCGGCGGGTGCACGACCAGGCCGAACCCGGGGTTGTCCTCCACCCCGTGGTTGTGCAGCACCTGCCAGGCCTGCGGCGCATAATGCTTCTCGTCGAAGACGGGCGTGCCGGCATCGGTCGGCGAGCCCAGGTTGAGGAACCGGGTCACCGTCGCCAGGACCGTGATCACCCCGGTCGCGACCCAGCCGCGAATGGTGTCCGTCGGCCCGAAGTCCGCCACCGGAACCAGCGGGCCCGGGCTGTCGACGGGTACGACACGCTCGCGCTCGGCGACGGCGCTTTCGCGGGGCGGGGCGGTCATCACGTCGATCGTAGGCTGTCCGTCATGACCTCCGGTCGCCTATTGCTGGGCGCGACGCCCCTGGGCCAGCCGTCGGATGCCTCGCCGCGCCTGGTCGACGCGCTGGCCCACGCCGACGTGGTGGCCGCCGAGGACACCCGGCGGGTGCGAATCCTGGCCAAGGCGCTGCAAGCCGAGATCAAGGGTCGGGTCGTAAGCCTGTACGACCGGGTGGAGGCCGTTCGGGTGCCCGCCCTCGTCGACGCGATGAAGGCCGGGGCGACGGTGCTGATTGTCAGCGACGCCGGCATGCCGTTGATCAGCGACCCCGGCTACCGGCTCGTCGCGGCGTGCGTCGAGGCCGGAATTCCGCTGACCTGTCTGCCCGGGCCGTCCGCGGTGACCACCGCGCTGGCCGTGTCCGGGCTGCCGTCGGAGCGGTTCTGCTTCGAGGGGTTCGCCCCGCGCAAGAAGTCGGCGCGCCGGACCTGGCTGGCCTCGCTGTCCGACGAGCGCCGCACCTGCGTGTTCTTCGAATCGCCGCGGCGGCTGGCGGCCTGCCTGCGCGACGCCGTGGACGAACTCGGCGGCGCCCGCCGCGCGGTGGTCTGCCGGGAGCTGACGAAGGTGCACGAGGAAGTGGTGCGCGGTTCGCTGGAGGAGCTGGCCACGTGGGCGAACGACGGGGTGCTGGGCGAGATCACCGTGGTGCTCGCCGGCGCGACGCCGCGCGCCGACCTGCCGTCGCTGGTGGCCGAGGTGGAGGCGATGGTGGCCGGCGGCGTGCGCGTCAAGGACGCGTGCAGCGAGGTGGCCGCGGCGCATCCGGACGTGCGGACACGTCAGCTCTACGACGCCGTGCTGCAGTCACGCGCCGAGTAGCTCTCCTAAGGCGTGCAGGCCTTGAGGGGACCGATCCCCGGCGTGCACAGCTGGGGGTGCGGCGGCAGCGGCGGCGGGCCGGGCAGCGGCGGCAGCGGCGGCGGGCCCGCGGGCAGCGGGGGTAACGCCGGCAGCGGCGGCAGGGCAGGCGGACCGGCCGGCAGCGGTGGCAGGGCCGGCAGCGGCGGGGCGGCGGGCAGGGCCGGCAGCGGCGGGGCCGCGGGAAGCGCGGGCAATCCCGCGGGAACCGCGGGCAAGGCGGGCAGCGCCGGGAGGGCCCCCGGCGCGGCCGCCAGCACCGCCGGAATCGCGGCGGCAGCGCCCGGAACGGCGGCCGCCGCATTCGGGACGGCCGCAGCCGCGGCGGCAAGGCCCGGGATGGCCGGCACGCCCAGGGTGAAGCCGGCCGGCAGCAGGCCGGTGCTCTTGAGGTAGGCGAGCGCGATCGCGGCGGTGGAAGCGGTGGCCACAACGCTGGTGCCCACGCCGACCACGGTGGTTCCCACGCCCACCACGCCCTGGACGATCGACCAGGCGGTTTGCGCCCCGGCGGGTGCGGCGGAGATCGCGGCCGCGTTGTCTATGGCGCCCGGCAGCTGCGGCAGGACCGCGGCCGCGGCGTCAGGCAAGCCCGTGTCGAATCCGCCGGGAAACGAGGCCCCCGAGGCCGGCGCGCCGCCGCCCCCGCCGATTCGCGGTGCCCCGGACACCGCTCCGGCGCTCCCCGGTCCGCCGGGCATTGTCGGGTTGGTGGCCTCCGCGACCGGCTTCGGCGCGTCCCCGGTGTTCGCTGCGGGAGCGGCCTGCGTGCCGGGCGCCGACGGCGGCGTCTCGGGCATCAGGACCGACGCCACCTTCTGGCAGGGGGCCCCGCCATTGCCGCAGGGTCCCGCGGCCGGCAGCGGCGTGCTGACCGAGGTCAGGGGCGTGACCGCCAGCATCCCGCCCATCAGGGCGGACGCGACGGCGCCCAGGACAGCGATTCTCATGACGGCCCCCTCCGGCAGTCGACTCGCGATCGGCGCGGGTCAATCCATGAAGCTTAAGCAAAAGCGGCACGTGGCGTGGGGTGTTAGCCGAAATTCACGGCCGAGGCTCCGATGCTTCACCGGCCGGCCTCCTAGCCGGCTTGAGCCGGTGTCGCGACCAACGGCAGCCCGACGATCGGGGCCGCCTTGTGCAGGCATTCCTCCCATTCGGCGTCGGGATCGGAGTCGGCGGTGATCCCGCCGCCGACGCCCAGCACCGCGCCGCCGCCAGCGTCGAACTCGACGGTGCGAATCGCGACATTCAGCTCGCATCCGGCGATCGGGGAGGCCAGGCCGATTGTTCCGCAGTAGATGCCGCGGCGGCTGTGTTCCCATTGCGAAATCAGTTGCCGCGCACGGTGTTTGGGGGTACCCGTCACCGACGCCGGCGGGAAGGCGGCGTCCAGCAGGGCCGACGTCGGCAGCTCGAGGGGGACGCGCGCCGACACCGTGGACACCAGGTGCCACACGCCCGGCGCGCGCCGCACCACCAACAGCTCGGGCACGGTGACCGTGCCGACGGTCGCCACCCGGCCCAGGTCGTTGCGGACCAGGTCCACGATCATGATGTTTTCCGCGACATCCTTGGCCGACGCCCGCAGCGCCGACGGCCAGGCATCGAGCGGCAGCGTGCCCTTGATGGGACTGGACGTCACGGTCGCACCGTGTCGTCGCAGGAAAAGCTCCGGGGACAGCGACGCCACCGCGCCCCACGGCCCCGCGACGTAGGCCGCCCGGGCCGGGGAGGTGCGCGCCACGCCGTCGACGAAGAAATCCAGCGGAGCGCCGCTGACCGACCCGGTGAATTGCGTGCATACGCAGGCCTGATAGACCTCGCCGGCGCGGATCGACTCCAGGCAGGCCAGTACCCCGCCGCGGTGCGCCGCCCGGTCGGGGCCGCCCCAGTCGATGCGGCAATCGCGCGGCGGCGACGGCCTGGCCGCCAATGCGGCGCCCAGCCAGCCCGGCATCGGTGCGCCGGACAGACTTTCGTACCACCAGGCCCCGTCGCGGTCGCGGCGCAGGACGCAGTCGGTCCAGCCGCCGGCGGCCTCGGGGATCCGGTTGGCCCGGCCGTCGGCGGCGGGATCGGGATAGGACAGGTAGCCGACCCAGCCGCCGCCGACCGCCGCCGAGCCGGGCGCGGGCGTGCCCAGGCGGACCGCGAAGGCGTCGTCGACGGCGACCGGCCGCGCCGCGAGGCTCGGCGCGATCACCGCCAGCGAACCGAACCACTCGCCGGTCAGCGCGGCGGGCGGCGCCAAACCCAGGCGGCCGGCGGCGTCACCGACGGCGCGCAGCACCCCGGGCGCGGCGCCGAGGTCGCCAAGCCGGTCGGTTCGCACCGCCCTAGTCTGCCGCCTAGCCGCGGCTGATGTCGCGAGCGGTGGCGAGGGCGGCCAGCTTCTCCGGGTTGCGCATCACGTAGAAGTTGGTGATCTTGTCGCCGGCGATCTCCAGCGTGATCACCCCTTCGAGCTGTTCGCCGAGGTAGAGCAGCACCGCCGGGGCGCTGTTGCACGTCACCATGTCCACGCGCGCCCCGGCAAAGCCGGCGGCCTTGCGCATCAGCCCCACGATCGCCCGGGCCACCCGCTCGGCGCCGACCACGGGCCTGCGGGCGGCGCTGACGATGCCGCCGCTGTCGGCCGTCCAGGTGGCGTCCGGGGCGAGCATCCCCATCAGCGCCGCCACGTCGCCGCTGGCCGCCGTGGCCAGGAACTGGGCGGTGATTTCCGAGTTGCGCTCGGCATCAATTTTTGTTGAAGCGCCGCGCTGCTTCCGCCGCGCCCGCACGTGTTCGCGCGCGCGGTGCGCGACCTGACGCACGGTCGGCGCCGGCTTGCCGACCGCCTCGGCGATCTCGCCGTAGTCGAAGCCGAACACCTCGCGCAGCACGAACACCGCGCGTTCGTCGGGGCTCAGCGTCTCCAGCAAGACCAGCATCGCCATCGAAACCGATTCCGCCAGAACGACATCGGCCGAGGGATCCTGGTCGTCGAGGAGCAGCGGCTCGGGCAGCCACGGCCCCACGTACTCCTCGCGGCGGCGCGCGTCGGCCCGCAGCGCGTTGAGCGCCTGCCGGGTGACCAGCTGGGCCAGATACGACTTGGTGTCGCGCACGGCCGACAGGTCGACGTCGGCCCACCGCAGGTAGCTGTCCTGCAGCACGTCGTCGGCCTCGGTCGCCGAGCCGAGGATCTCGTAGGCGATCGTGAACAGCAAAGGCCGCAGCACCGTGAATCGTTCGGCGTGCTCGGTCGAACGGGTCACGGCAGCGCGACCTGTTCGTCCGCCGGGAACTGCGCGACCCGCCGGCCGCCCTTGAGCCAGAAGTAGGAGCCGGGCTTGGCGGCCTCGCGGCGAATGAACCACAGCGTGCCCTTGCAGACGGTCTCCTTCACCGACGCCGCGAACCGACCCCCGACGTACCACTCAACCGGGGTGTCGTCCTTGCGGGCGAGCTGGATGGTGCCGTGCGAGCGGCCGAGGCTGATGCACTGACCGGTGAACGCCTGGTTCAGCAGCGCCGGTGCTTCTCCCGCGATGCGGCTGAGCACCGTGTTGGCGGCCTGGACCCCGAGCGGGCCGGCGGCTTGGCAGCTCATCCTCAGTGGCTGCCCGGACGGCGCGGCCGCGTCACCCGCGGCGACGATGTGCTGGTCGTCGATGCTGGTCAGCGTCTCGTCGGTGAGCAGCCGGCCCAGCGGGTCGGTGCTCAGCCCGCTGCGCGCGGCCAGGTCCGGCACGGCGAAGCCCGCCGTCCACACCGTCGCCGCGCTGGGCAGCACGGCGCCGTCGGTGAGCACCACCGCGTCCCAGCGCACCTCGCTCGCGGCCGCGGCTTCGAGCACGTTGACGCCGAGGTGGCGCAGCTGCTTGGCCGCCGACCGCCGGCCCTTCTCGCTCAGCGAGGGGCCGAGGATGCCGCCGCACACCAGGGTCACGGGGCGCCCCAGCTCGGCCAGCTCGGACGCGGTTTCGATGCCGGTCAGCCCGCCGCCGACGACAGTGACGGGCGAACCCAGCGGCAGGTCGGCGAGCGCGTAGCGCAGCCGTTGCGCGCTTTCCAGGTCGGCGACCGAGTGCGCGAACTCGGCGGCGCCCGGCACGGTCAGCGGCATCGCGCCGGTGCTGCCGACGGCGTAGATCAGGTAGTCGTAGTCCAGCTCGGCGCCGGAGGCCAGCACCAGGCGGCGGTCGGCGGCCTCGATGCGCTCGACGGCGTCGATCACCAGCCCGATGCCCTCGCCCAGCAGCGTGTCGTAGTCGGCGATCGCCGCGCCGGTGTCGGCGACCAGCTGGTGCAGGCGGATCCGCTCCACGAACACGGGACGCGGGTTCACCAGGGTGATGTCGACGTCGGGGCGCTGGCGCAGGTGGTTGGCGGCCAGGGTTCCGGCGTATCCGCCGCCGACGACGACGACGTGGGTTCTTGGGGCGGTCGGCTGGGTCATTTCTGTCTCCTACTCTCACGGAACTCGTGCCCTTGAGACACCGCGGGCCGGCCGACCGTGACAGTCCGGGCGGAGCTGTGAGCCGTTTCACACGCCCTTGGGGACGAAGACGAAGTTGTTGACGTAGACGCCGTGGGCCGCCCAGCCGTCCTCCCGGCCGCCGATGTTGGCCGGGTTCTGGTGCCGGGCCGCGTCGAACTCCTCAATCGGCCGCCGGCCGTCACCGGTGTCGAAGTAGCCCTCGTACCCGAGTCCCGTCAGCAGCTCCGTGATCGCGGCAACGGCGCCGCGGTGATGGCGTTCCTCGGCCTCCACCAGGACGGCGGGCCGGTTGCGCGCGAGCGTCTCCGTCGCGCCCCGCAGCACGGCCAGTTCGTGGCCCTCGACGTCGATCTTGACCAGGCCGACGTCGCCGAGGCGCAGGTCGTCGAGCCGCTTGACCGGCACCTCGATGCTCTGCACCGCGTCGCCGCCGGCGTCGCCCAGGGCGTTGTCGGCATCGATCGTGCTGCGGCCCGGGTCGGATTCCACCACCCGCATCGTGGTGACGCCGGGCGTGTCGGACAGCGCGACGGCTTCCACCCGGACCGGCGCGCCGACCGCGTCGAACATCGACGCCAACTCGCGCGCCTGGGCCGGCCGGGGTTCGAACGCGATCACCGAGCGCGACGACGCGAGCATCGCGATCGTGAACTCGCCGACATCGGCCCCGATGTCCAGCGAGACGCGGTTGGGATCGCACAGCGACGCGACCAGCCGCACGTCCGGGCGCGCCTCGCCGAGGCGTTGCAGGATGCCGTACTTGCGGCGCCAGAACAGCCGCGGCGCCAACGTCTTTGCCGCCGGCGCGAGCCAACGTTTCGCCGTGCTTGCGACGGGCATCTGCGGTGGTCTCCCATCCTTTTTGGGGGCTTGGGGGGCCGGGCTCGAACGGGCCCCGCGCCGGGTCGCACATGATACGCTTCGCATCTATTCGTGACCTGCCCCGGGCCGAATGCAGCCACCGCGGAAGTATGGGGCTCCCCAATGCGCATCGGCGTGCATCGGGTGAGTGCAAACTGGAAGACGAACACCCCTGATTGGGCCCCCCGAACGGGCCAGGCCCAGCTGGGACACGCCCATCGGAGGAGTCCTTGCCGCGAAGCCTGGATCTCGTCGTCACCTCCGTGGCCACCCAGCTGATGGAGGCGACGGGCTCCACCGCGACCCAGGTCAGCGAGAAGGTGCTCGCGCAGCTCGTCGAGCAGTTCGATCTCGACGCCTGCTTCCTGCGCCACCACGACCACGACATCCGCGCCTCGGTGCTGGTGGCGGAGTGGCCGCCGCGCACCGACGTTCCGGACCCGGATCCGCTGGCCGTCGTTCACTTCACCAGCGCCGACCCGGTGCTGGCCCAGTGCGAGCACGGGCGCAAGCCGGTCGTGATCCGGCCGGAGCAGAACAACCGCGGGTTTCCCCGGCGGCTGGGCGGGTCCAAGCAGCCCACGTCGCCCTCGGTGGCCGCCGCGCCCCTGGTCTCGGGCGAGGCCACCACGGGCGTGCTCGGCTTCGTCAAGAACGGCTCCCGCAAGTGGAAGCAAGAAGAGATCAACACGCTCGAGGCCATCGCCGCGCTGTTCGCGCAGCTGCAGGCGCGGATCGCCGCCGAAGAGAAGCTTCGCTACCTGGCCGAGCACGACGACCTGACCGGCCTGTACAACCGGCGGGCGCTGGTCGCGCACCTGTCCGAACGGCTCACGCCGGGAAGCCCCGGACCCGTCGCCGTCTTGTACCTCGACCTGGACCGGCTCAAGCCGATCAACGACTACCTCGGGCACACCGCGGGCGACTGGTTCATCCGGGTGTTCGCGCAACGGATCCGGGTGTGCGCGGGCAACCAGAGCATGATCGCCCGGCTCGGCGGCGACGAGTTCGTCGTGATCCCGGACCAGCCGATGTCGACGGGGACGGCGGAGTCGTTCGCCCGCCGGCTGGGGGCGATGCTGCGCGAGCGGCTGGCTATCGGCGGACACATGATCACCCGCACCGTCAGCATCGGGCTTGCGGTGGGCATGCCGGGGCGCGACAACAGCACCGACCTGCTGCGCCGGGCCGACGAGGCGGTGCTGACCGCCAAGCGCGCGGGCGGCAACCAGGTGGCGCTGTCCACCGACGACATGTCGCTGAAGAGCGCCTTCCGCAACGACATCGAGCTGCACCTGCAGGGCGACATCGACAGCGAGGCGCTGCTGCTGCACTACCTGCCCGAGGTCGATCTGTGGACCGGCGCCATCGTGGCGGCGGAGGCACTGGTCCGGTGGCGGCACCCGATCTGGGGCCTGCTGCTGCCGGACTCGTTCATCGGGGTGGCCGAATCGACCAACCTGGCCGGTGAACTCGGCCGGTGGGTGATGCGAAGCGCCTGCGCCGAATTCAGCCGGTGGCGCGCCAACGGCGTCGGGCAGAGCGCGAGCCTGCGCATCAACGTGTCGCCCGTCCAACTGATCACCCGCGGCTTCGTGCGCAGCGTCGCCGACACCATCGACGAGTTCGGCATCGACGGCGGATCGGTCTGCCTGGAGATCACCGAGCGGGCCGTCGTGCACGACATCGAGACCACCCGCAAGACCCTGCACGAGCTCAAGGAGGTCGGGGTCCAGATCGCCATCGACGACTTCGGCACCGGCTATGCGGTCCTGTCGCACCTGAAGTCCCTCCCCGTCGACATGCTCAAGATCGACACCGGGTTCGTCCGCGACCTGGGCACCAACGCCGGCGATCTGGCCATCGTCCGGGCGATCATCGGCCTGGCCGAGGCGTTCGGCCTGCAACTTGTCGCCGAGGGAGTCGAAACCCCCGCTGCCGCACTGACTTTGATGCAACACGGGTGCCACCGGGCGCAGGGCTTCCTGCTGTCCCGGCCGGTGCCGGGCAACGCGATGGAAGCGTTGCTGTCCGCGCGCTGGATGCCGATGCCGTTCCTCGCCGACCGCGAGGCGTTGTCGTTAGGCGCGATCTAACCCCGGTGACGATGCTCCGTTCAATCAAAAAGAGCGCGGCCGCCGTTGTGGCGTGCACGGCGCTGCTGCTGAACGGCTGCGGCGGTCACCCCAACCCGGGACCGCTGTCGGCGATGGTCTTCCCGGCCATCCCGCCGACGGTTCAGGAGATCGCCAACCCGCTGCGCGGCCAGTACGAGGATTTGCTGGTTCCGCTGTTCCCGCAAGGCAATCCGGCCCAGCAGCGATACCCGGCGTGGCCCGCGTCCTACGATGCCAGCCTGCGCGTCTCGTGGCGGCAGCTGCAGCCCGTCGACCCGCACACCCTGCCGCCCGACGCCCCCGACGATCGCCGGTTCGACTTCAGCGTCATCGACGACGCGCTGACGAAGCTGGCCAACCGCAACATGCGGATGACGCTTCGCGTGTACGCCTACAACTCCTGTTGCAACGACTCGTATCCCGACAACACCAACCTCGCGATTCCCGACTGGATGCGTTCGTCGTCCACCAGCTATCCGGCCCCGCCGAACAGCCCCACGCCCGGGGTGACGCAGGTGGTGCCGAGCTGGAACGACCCGGCCTACCTGGGCGCGTTCGGGCAGCTGCTGGCCGCGCTGGGCCGCCGCTACGACGGCGACGAGCGGCTCAGCGTTTTCGAGTTCTCCGGCTACGGGGATTTCAGCGAGAACCACATCGCGTACCTGCGCGACGTGTTGGGCGCCCCCGGCCCCGGGCCCGACGAAAGCGTCGGAATGCTGGGCTATTACAGCCAGTTTCGGGATCAAAGCATCACCAAGGCATCTATCCAGCAGCTGGTGGCGGCGAACGTCAACGCCTTCCCCCACACGCAATTGGTGGTCACCCCGCAGAATCCCGAGATCGTGCGCGAGCTGCTGGCCGACGACGTCACCAAAAAGCTGTCGGCGCCGGTCGGCATCCGCTCGGACTGCCTCGGCGTCCAGGCGCCGTTGCCGGCCTGGGCCGAATCCAACGACTCGCAATACGTGCGGTCGAACGACGCCGCCGTCAACGCGATCAAGCAGCGGCTGGCCTCGGCGCCGGTGATCACCGAGTGGTGCCAGTTGCCCAACGGGACCGATCCGCGGTCCTACTACGAG
>NZ_LZKE01000203.1:0-1134 GCF_001672675.1 Mycobacterium sp. E2327 | reverse complement strand
TCTAGTGTCGTGAGTCGTTAATTCGTCGACAGTAGTTTGCGACGGACTCCAGGATTTGGTCGGCGGTCTTGGTCCAGACGTAGGGGCGGGGGTTGTCGTTCCAGGTGTCGATCCAGGCGCGGATATCGGCGTTGAGTTGGCGCACCGAGGTGTGGGTGCCGCGGCGCAGCTTCTTGGTGGTCAGTTCGGAAAACCAGCGTTCGACGAGGTTGAGCCAGGATGAGCTGGTCGGGGTGAAGTGCAGGACGAATCGTGGATGGGCCGTCAGCCACCGCTGCACGGCCGGCGTCTTATGGGTCGAGGCGTTGTCCAGCACGACATGACAGTCCAGATCGGCGGGAACTTCGGCGTTGATTTTCTTCAGAAACGCCAGGAACTCCTGGGAACGGTGCCGAGAGTGCAGCGATCCGATCACCTTGCCGCTGGCCAGATCCAAGGCCGCATACAGACTCGAAGTGCCGTGGCGGACGTAGTCGTGGGTGGCGCGCGCCGGCGTGCCCGGCAGCATCGGAAACACCGGCGCGGTGCGGTTGAGGGCCTGGATCTGGGTCTTCTCGTCGACACAGAGCACCATGGCCCGCTCCGGCGGGTTCAAGTAGAGCCCCACGATGTCGCGAACCTTGGCCACGAACAGCGGATCCTTGGACAGTTTCCACGAATCCTGTTTGTGCGGGGCCAGTCCGAATGCCCGCCACACCCGTGAGACCATCGACTGGCTCAATCCCAGGTGCTCGGCCATCGACCGCGTCGACCAGTGCGTGGCGTCAGGCGGGGTCGTCTCCAATGTCGCGGTGATCAACGCCTCGATCCGCTCATCACCCACCACCCGGGGCCGGCCGGGCCGCGGTTCATCGAGCAGGCCGTCACAACGGAACTGAACAAATCTATTGCGCCACTTACGGATAGTCCCCCGATCGAGCTCCAGCCGATCGGCTAACTCGACATTGGTTCCGCCCTCAGCGGCCGCCAACACGATCCTGGCCCGCAACGCCAAACCCGCAGCACTGTTACGCCGACGCATCCACCCCTCCAACTCGGCACGTTCATCATCGGTCAACACGATCTGCGCAGCATGCGGCGACGGCATCACCCATTCTAACAAGAGCGGGCGAATTAACGACTCACGACACTAGC
>NZ_LZKE01000202.1:0-662 GCF_001672675.1 Mycobacterium sp. E2327 | reverse complement strand
GCGGCCTCGGCGGCCGCATACAATCCCGCGCCGTTGGCCAACTGCCGCACGAACTGCTCCTGAGCCGCCGCCGCCTGCGTGGCCTGCGCCTGGTACTGCTGGGCGTGCCGCGAGAAGAAGTTCGCGATGGTCACCGACACCTCGTCGGCGGCCGCGGGCGGCACCGCGAGGGTCGGGGCGGCCGCCGCGGCGTGGGCGGCACTGAGATTCGAGCCGATGCCTGCCAAATCCGTTGCCGCGGACGCGATTACCCCCGGCGTCGCGGTCAAATACGGCATGTCGGCTCTCGCATCCGGTCAGCCTAGCCTGCGGGAACGCGCGCAGAAACCTAACAACGGGCCAACTTTGGGCGTCGGGTACGGCCAAATTTGTAGGGAAATCCCTGATTCGTGCCTGTGCCCAGATCGCTAGCGTCACCGCCATCGGATCAACGCAACGGGGAGGTTGGGCATGTCGTTCGTCATCGCGGCGCCGGAGTTCATGTCGTCGGCGGCTTCGGATCTGGCCAACATCGAGTCGGCGCTGCGCTCCGCCCACGCCGCGGCCGCGGGGCCGACGTCCAACGTGCTGGCGGCCGCCGGGGACGAGGTGTCGGCGGCGATCGCATCGCTCTTCGGGGCGCACGGTCAGGCCTACCAGGCGCTGAGCGCCCAGGCGGCGGC
>NZ_LZKE01000201.1:0-74323 GCF_001672675.1 Mycobacterium sp. E2327 | reverse complement strand
GGGCCGCCGTCACCGCCGCCGCCCCCGCCGGTCCCGCCGGCGCCGCCGTGGCCCAGCAGCACAGCGGATCCGCCGTTGGCGCCGGCGCCGCCCTGCAGGTTGCCGAAGCCCCCGCCGCCGCCCGCGCCGCCGTTGCCGAAGATCCCGCCGGACCCGCCGGCCCCGCCGCCGCCGCCGCTGCTCGCGGGGACGCTGGCCCCGCCGCTGCCGCCGGTTCCGCCGGCGCCGCCGTTGCCGAACAGCATGGCGCGGCCGCCGTGGCCGGCCAGGCCGCCGTCGAGGCTGCCGGGCCCGCCGTTGCCGCCGACGCCGCCGGGCCCATACAACAGCCCACCCGGCGCGCCGTTGCCGCCGTCGCCTCCGATGCCGCCGGTGTTGGAGTCCGTTCCGCCGACACCGCCCGCCCCGCCGGCGCCGAACAGCAGGGCTTGCCCGCCGAATCCGCCCCTGCCGCCCGCACCGCCCATCACTAAGTTGCCGCCGGCGCCCCCGGGGCCGCCGGGCCCGCCGTTGCCGAACAACCATCCGCCGGTGCCGCCGACGCCTCCAGTGCCGCCGAATGCCGTAACAGCATCGCTGGACCCGCCTCTGCCGCCGGCGCCCCCGTTGCCGATCAGCCCGGCCGGCCCGCCGTTGCCGCCGGTCGCCAACGCGGCCGTGCTGTCGCCGCCGCGGCCGCCGTTGCCGAACAACAGGCCGCCGGCCCCGCCGGGTTGCCCGATCCCGCCGACGGTTCCGCCATCGGCGCCGTTGCCGATCAGCGGGCGTCCCAGCAACGCCTCGGTGGGCGCATTGATCAGGCCGAGCAGGGTTTGCTGAACATTCGCGGCCTCGGCGCTGGCGTAGGCGCCGCCGGCGGCGGTCAGATTTTGTACGAACTGGTCGTGCAGCGCCGTCATCTGGGCGCTCACGCTCTGGTAGCTCTGCCCGTGCGATCCGAACAGGGCGGCGACGGCCACGGATATCTCGTCCGCGGCGGCGGCCTCCACGTCAGTCGTCTGGGCCACCGCGAGCGCGTTGGCTTGCCTGATCGCCGAACCGACGCCGGCCATATCGGCCGCGCCCGCCAGCATTGCTTGTGGCCCTGCGACTACAAACGACATCCGGCACCTCGCGCCTTCGTGGATGTACTGCCGAAGCGGATCCTATCGCTATGCGAGGTCACCTGGCTGGGTTTGCCGGTCGACCGATCGCTTTGTAGCCGGGGTGGACATGCGGCGCCAGCCCCTGCTGCCGTGCCACCGCCGCGAGCAGCTCCCGCAGGGTGCGGTATTGCTCCGCGTCGAGCGTGGCGGCGAACCGGAGCTCGTGCTGGCGTGCGAGCTCGGAGAGCTTGCGCATCAACCTTTTTCCGGCGGTGGTGAGGTAAAGGGCGTGCAACCGGCGATCGTCGGGGTTGCGGCGCCGCTCCACGTAGCCGCGTTCCTCCAGTTCGTCGACGTAGACGACGACCCGGCTGGGCAGCATGCCCAACTGGGCGCTGAGGGCCTGCTGGCTGCGACCGGGTTCCGCGGCGATGGCGCGCAGGATTCCCGCGTGCGGCGGCGTCAACTCGAGGGTCGCCACGTGTTCGGCGAACAGCGTCGCGGCGTGATGGCCGAGCTGAGCCAACAGGAAGGCCACGCCGTCGGGACGGTCGCCGGGAACTGATGCCACCGGGCCATCATAGCGTTAGCGAATGATTCGTCCTGTGAATCATTCACGGGCTTGTGGAGTAGCTGAACCGGGCATATCGTTCATCGCATGAACGATTCACGAGCAGATGGAAATCGGCAGTTCGCCGGCCGTCGGCGGCAGGGCGGACCGCCGCTGGTGTTGCTTGCAGTCGTGAGTGTCGGATTGCTGTTCGGCGGCCTCGCGATCGGGGTCGCGCTGGGCGGCGTGATGCCGTTGCCCTACGGCCCGGCGGCCCCGGTCATCGCGTACGTCCGCGGCCAGCCGCTCGCGGTGCAAGTGATCGCCACCGCGGTGTTCGCGTCGTCGGTGCCGTTGGCGATCTACGCGGCGACGGCCAGCGCCCGGTTGCGGCAACTCGGCGTCACCGCCCCCGGCGCGACGATCGCCCTCGCCGGCGGGACGCTGGCCGCGGGTGCCCTGGGCCTGACCGGGTTGCTCGGCTGGACGCTGTCACGGCCGGACGTCAACGCCGACGTCGCGCTGGTCCGCGCCGTCTACTTCCTGGTGTTCCTGGTCGGCGGCCCGGGCCACATCGTGGCGCTGGGGCTGCTGGTGGCGGGCATGGCGGTGCCCAGCCTCGTCTTGGGATTGACGCCGCGCCCGGTGGCGTGGACCGGCCTGGCGATCGCCGCGCTGGCCGAAGCGGCGACGTTGGTCCTGGTGTGGCCCGAACTCGGGGTGATCCTGCCGATCGCGCGGGTCTCGGCGCTGGCCTGGCTGGTAGTGGCGGGCGCCCTACTTCCCCTGCGCCGCAACGACATCCGCCGGACGGCGGCTACGAGCGCGGGTTGACCTCGACTCGATGCAGGTCGTCGCCGAGTTCGATGCGCCCGCCGAATTTGGCGGCGGCCAGGGCGCGCCACTGTTCCTCTTGCCCGGGCACCAGCGCCGGCACGTAGTGCGTCATCACCAGGGTGCCCACGCCCGCGCGGTCGGCGGTCGTCGCCGCCTCCTCCACCGACGAGTGGTAATCGCAGATGTCCTGAAGCCGCTGCTGCGGGATGTTGGCGACGATGTCCTTGCGGATCACGGTGTGCACCAATGCGTTTGCGCCGCTTGCCAGATCGTCCAGGCCCGCGCATGGGACCGTGTCTCCCGCCAGCACCACCGAGGTCGCGCCGGATTCGATGCGGAACCCGATGGTCGGCGCCACCGGTCGGTGGTCGGTCGGCGCGACCCGGATCGACACCCCGTCGCGGTCCCACACCGGGCCTTCGGTGCACTCGTGCACCTCGACCGCCGGTGGCGCGTTCAGGTCGGCGTGATGGGCGATCCGGTAGCCGATGTCGTGGCCGAACGCCTTGAGCGTCGCCGCCACCGTCTCCGCGGTGCCGGGCGGCCCGATGATCGGCAGCGGCGTGGGCTCCGGCGCAAAGGTGGAGATCCACCGGGTGATCAGGAGGTCGCCGAGGTCGCCGATGTGGTCGCTGTGCAGGTGGGTGAGCAGCAGCGCCGACAACCCGGCGGCGCCCACGCCGACCGCCGCCGCGCGCTGCAGCACCCCACGCCCGCAGTCGACCAAAAACACCTGTCCGCCGGCCCGCACCAAAGTCGACGGACCGGCGCGGTCGGGATCGGGGATGGGGCTTCCGGTGCCCAGCAGGGTGATCTCGATCATGGGTTCATCCTTGCAAGCCCGACGGATCCACAGCGGTATTTCACCGTCGGGTTTGGGCCGGGAATCCGAGGGTATTGGAGCCCGCGGTTGCCGCTTTTCGTGTTGGCTTCCCCGCCGAGCGAGTTAGCCGTAGCCTGATGTGAAGCGGATCACAACCGGCTGGAGGCCTTGATGCGGATTGCGGACGTCTTGCGGAACAAGGGCGCGGCGGTGGTGACGATCAACCCCGATGCGACCGTCAAGGAGCTGCTCGCCGGCCTCGCCGAGCAAAACATCGGCGCCATGGTGGTGGTCGGCGACGAGGGCGTCGTCGGCATCGTCTCGGAGCGCGACGTCGTGCGCCAACTGCACACCCACGGCGCGAGCGTGCTGTCGCGGCCGGTCTCCAAGATCATGACCTCCACGGTCGCCACGTGCACGAAGTCGGACACGGTGGACTCGCTGAGCGTGCTGATGACCAAGAACCGGGTGCGCCACGTGCCGGTGCTGGACGGCAGGAAGCTGATCGGCATCGTCAGCATCGGCGACGTGGTGAAGACCCGGATGGAGGAGCTCGAGGCCGAGCACGAGCAGCTGCAGTCCTACATCACCCAGGGCTGATTGCCCGGCTCGGCGATTTGCGGGCACTAGCTCCAGGCGTAGTCCGCCCGTAGCCGGGCGGCGATGACGTCGAAGATTTCGCGGTCCAGGATCGCGCCCTCGCGGCGAATGCCCTCCTCGGGCACGTCGAGCACCCGGTCCAGCCGAACCCAGCTCTCCCGGCCCTCGTAATCCCAGGCGCCGGCCCCGATCCCCACCCAGTCGCGATCGCCGGCGTGGCGCTGCTGGCTGGAGACCATCAGCCCCAGCAGGACGCGGCGGTCACGGCCCACGACCAGGACCGGTCGATCCTTCCCCCGGGTGGGGTCGTCCTCGTAGGCCACCCACGTCCACACGATCTCGCCGGGATCGGCCCGGCCGTCGAGGTTCGGGGCGTAGACCAGCTTGCGTGCCCGTTGGGCGGTGGGAAAGCTGGTGCTGGTCACCGGCCGCCCCGTCGCGATCTCGGCCGGTGACGCTGGCGCGGCCGAGGCGATGACGTTGGCGGTGATCTTCACGGCGCGCTCGAGTTCGCGCGCGACGACCTGGGCGGTCTGCGCATAGATCACCACATTTCGGGCGAAGCGCTGCAACGTCTTCCATTGGGATTTGCGGGGAGACGCCATATTCGCAGCATAACCACGGGCGGCCGGGTGCGAATGTGTCCAAGTAGGTCCCGGCGACCGCGCACAGATACCCTGGACATACCGCTCAGGCGGCCTCGAGCAGGCCCAGACCAGGAGATTCCCATCAGCAGTTTCGCCGACAAAACCTTCACCCCGCCGGCGCAGATCAGGAACTTCTGCATCATCGCTCACATCGACCACGGCAAGTCGACGCTGGCGGACCGGATGCTTCAGCTCACCGGCGTCGTCGACGAGCGGTCGATGCGCGCCCAGTACCTGGACCGGATGGACATCGAGCGGGAGCGCGGGATCACCATCAAGGCGCAGAACGTGCGGCTGCCGTGGAAAGTCGATGACACCGACTATGTCCTGCACCTGATCGACACCCCGGGTCACGTCGACTTCACCTACGAGGTGTCGCGCGCGCTGGAGGCCTGCGAGGGCGCGGTGTTGCTGGTGGACGCCGCCCAGGGCATCGAGGCGCAGACGCTGGCCAACCTGTACCTGGCGCTGGATCGCGACCTGCACATCATCCCGGTGCTCAACAAGATCGACCTGCCGGCCGCCGACCCCGACCGCTACGCCGGTGAGATCGCCCACATCATCGGCTGCGAGCCCGAGGACGTGTTGCGGGTGTCCGGCAAGACCGGGGAGGGCGTCGCCGACCTGCTCGATCACGTCGTGCGTGAGGTCCCGCCGCCCGAGGGTGACGCCGACGCCCCCACCCGCGCGATGATCTTCGACTCCGTCTACGACATCTACCGCGGCGTGGTCACCTACGTGCGCGTGGTGGACGGCAAGATCACCCCGCGCGAACGCATCGCGATGATGTCCACCGGCGCCACCCACGAACTGCTCGAGGTCGGCATCGTCTCGCCCGAACCCAAGCCCAGCGACGGCCTGGGAGTGGGGGAGGTGGGTTACCTGATCACGGGAGTAAAGGACGTCCGGCAGTCCAAGGTCGGCGACACGGTGACGACCGCCCGCCACGGCGCCACCGAGGCGCTGACGGGCTATCGCGAACCCAAGCCGATGGTCTATTCGGGGCTGTATCCCGTCGACGGCTCGGACTACCCGGATCTGCGCGACGCCCTGGACCGCCTGCAGCTCAACGACGCCGCCCTGACCTACGAGCCGGAGACGTCGGTCGCGCTGGGCTTCGGCTTCCGCTGCGGCTTCCTCGGTCTGCTGCACATGGAGATCACCCGCGAGCGCCTGGAGCGCGAGTTCGACCTGGACCTGATCTCGACGTCGCCGAACGTCGTTTACCGGGTCGTCAAAGAGGACGGCAGCGAAATCGTGGTGACCAACCCGTCGGACTGGCCGGAGGGCAAGATCAGCATCGTCTACGAACCCGTCGTGAAGACCACCATCATCGCCCCCAGCGAGTTCATCGGCACCATCATGGAGCTGTGCCAGTCCCGGCGCGGCGAACTGGGCGGCATGGATTACCTGTCGCCCGAGCGGGTGGAATTGCGCTACACCATGCCGCTCGGCGAGATCATCTTCGACTTCTTCGACTCCCTGAAGTCGCGCACCCGCGGCTATGCCAGCCTCGACTACGAGGAGGCGGGCGAGCAGGAGGCCGAGCTGGTCAAGGTCGACATCCTGCTGCAGGGCGAGGCCGTCGACGCGTTCAGCGCGATCGTGCACAAGGATTCGGCGTACGCCTACGGCAACAAGATGACCACCAAGCTCAAGGAGCTGATTCCGCGCCAGCAGTTCGAGGTGCCGGTGCAGGCGGCAATCGGATCGAAAATCATTGCCCGCGAGAACATTCGGGCGATCCGCAAGGACGTGCTGTCCAAATGCTACGGCGGTGACATCACCCGCAAACGCAAACTTCTGGAAAAGCAGAAGGAAGGCAAGAAGCGGATGAAGACGATCGGCCGGGTCGAGGTGCCGCAGGAGGCGTTCGTCGCCGCGCTGTCCACCGACGCGGCCGGGGACAAGGGTAAGAAGTAGCCGTGCGAATCCTCGGGCCGGCGACGGCGTTGATGTTGGTCGCCGCGGTCGCGGGCGGATGCGGCGGCGTGGTGGGTGGCACGGCGAAACCGGCGCCCAACCTGAAGCCACGCCCGCTCACCGGCGACACCGTCCGCCGGGTGCTGCTCGACGGCGACGTGTTGTCGCGGATGCTCAACCAGCCCTTCGCCACCCGCAAGCCGGCCGAGTTCGGCGGACCCGACGTGCTGAGCCAAAAGGACGAAACCGTCTCGCCGGCCAATTGCCTGGGCGTGACGGCGATGCTGCAGAAAAGCGTCTACCAGTCCGCGGACGTCAAAGACGTTGCGGCGCAGTCGTGGTGGAACAACGGCGATCCGGCGCAGGTGATCAGCGTCATCGAGGGCGTCGTCGCCCTGCCGTCGGCCGCGCAGGCCCAGGCGCTGTTCGCGCAGTTCTCGCAACAGTGGCAGCAGTGCAACGGCACCACGACGACGGAGCAGAACGGCCCGATCAGCACGACAATCGTCATCGGCGACGTCCGCGTACCGGACGCCTCCAAAACCATTGTCGCGGCGACGAATACCGCGACGTCGGTGCTGCCCAACATGCCGCCCCTGCGGCCCACGCCACAGGCGCGGGCCATCGGGGTCCAGTTGAACTGCCTCGTCGAGTTGGAGGTCGTCTTCTTCGGCGAGCGGCGCCCGTCCGACCCGGGCTCGGGCAACCTGGACACCAGCGGCATCGACGTCGCGCGCGCCATGATGGACAAGGTCAGCGCCCTGAGCTGACGCGGCGCGTCCTCGCAAGCTGAGACGTTCCTGGGCTCTCCCTGCGTCCTCGGTGTGTCTTACGGCGGCCCTCTCCGCCCCAAAGTAAACTTTCGGTGAACGAAAGAGGGCCGAATGATGAATCAAGTGCGTACTCAGAGTAAATACCGGCGCCGATGTCCGACGCGCAGGGGACGACGCTGGTGCGTGGCGGCCGCGCTACTGCTCGCGATGTCGACCGCCGGCTGCGCCACGATCGTCGACGGCACGGCGCGACCAGCGCCGGGCATGGCGCCGCGATCGCTGCACGGGCAAACCATCAAGCAGGTGCTGCTGGGTCACCGGGCGTTGTCGCGAATCCTCAACCAGTCCTTCAAGATTGATCCGCACTTTCGGCCGCGGTTCGGTGGCCCCGATGCGTTACTGGACGACGGGTGGTTCTCGCCCGGCGACTGCCTGGGCGTGGCGTCGATGCTGCAGCGAGTCGTCTATCAATCCAGCAAGGTGCGTCACGTCGCGGTTCAGACCTGGCGGCACGCCCCGAAGTCCGTGGAGGTGACCAGCGTCAAGGAGGGCGTGGTCAGCCTGCCCAGCCCCGCCGAGGCCCAGGCGCTGTTCGAAAAATTCTCCCAGCAGTGGCAACAATGCGATGGCACGACGATGCCCTTGTCGGGCACGGTGTTCAAGCTGAAGGCTGCGGTCACCAACGTCGAGGCCACGAATCCGGTTGTCTCGGCGACCATTTCGATGGGGTTCGCATCGCGCAGCTTGGACTCGGCGTCCCTGCAGTCCGGGCGGGCCCTCGGCGTCCGCGGCAACTGCCTGGTCGAGGTCGAGGTCGCCTTCTTCGCTGATACGCAGCCGCCCGACCCCGGCGCCGATCCTCAGGCCAGTGCCGTCGACGTCGCGCAGGCCATCTTGGACAAGGTCGGCGCGCTGAGCTGACGGGGCAGGCGCTGACGCAGATCTACACCGGCGCGTTGGCCGGCTGGAACGTACCCGATCCGTCGGCCTCCTCTTCGGCCCGGATGACGTGCACGACGGCGTTGATCAGGGCCAGGTGGGTGAACGCCTGCGGGAAGTTGCCCAGGTGCCGTCCGGTGCGCGGCTCGATCTCCTCGGCGTAGAGGTGCAGCGGGCTGGCGTAGGCCAGCAGCCGCTCGCACAGCCGCTTGGCGCGGCTCACCTCGCCGATCTCGACCAGCGCCGAGACCAACCAGAACGAGCAGATCGTGAACGTGCCCTCCTCGCCGGACAGCCCGTCGTCGGTCTCCTCGACCCGGTAGCGCAGCACCAGGCCCTCCTCGGTCAGCTCGTTGGCGATGGCCAGCACGGTGTTGCGCACCCGGGGGTCGTCCGGCGGCAGGAACCGGGTCAGCACGACCAGCAGCAGCGAGGCGTCCAGTGCGTCGCTGCCGTAGCGCTGGGTGAACACGCCGCGCGAGTCGACCCCGTGCTCGAGGATGTCGTTCTTGATCTCCTCGGCGATCGCCCGCCACTGCTGGGCATAGCTCTTCTCGCCCTGCCGCTCGGCGAGCTTGGACCCGCGGTCGAGCGCCACCCAGCACATCACCTTCGACGACGTGAAATGCTGCGGCTCCCCGCGCACCTCCCAGATGCCGCGGTCGGGCTCGCGCCAATGCTTGATCGCCTCTTCCACCTGCTTCTTGAGCACCGGCCACAGGGTCTCCGGGATTTGCTCTCGCGACTTGGCGTGCAGGTAGAACGAGTCCAGGATCGAGCCCCAGATGTCGTGCTGAACCTGGTCGTAGGCGCCGTTGCCGATCCGCACCGGACGGGCGTGGTCGTAACCGGAGAGGTGGTGCAGCTCCTCTTCGACCAGGCTGCGCTCGCCGCCGACGCCGTACATCACCTGCAGGGGGTGCCGTTCGTTGCTGTTGGCGCCGGAGACGTCGGCGATGAACGCGAAGAAGTCGTCGGCCTCGCGGTCGAGTCCCAGGGTGTAGAGGCCCCACAGCGCGAACGTCGAGTCGCGGACCCAGGCGTAGCGGTAATCCCAGTTGCGCTCGCCGTGCGGCGTCTCGGGGAGCGACGTGGTGCTGGCCGCCAGCAGCGCGCCCGTGGGCGAATACGTCAGGCCCTTCAGCGTCAGCGCGCTGCGCTGCAGGTAGGCGCGCCATGGGTGGTCGGGGAAGTTGCCGATGTTGATCCACTGCCGCCAGCACTCGGTGGTCTGCCACATCTTGTCGGCGGCCTCTTCGTAGGTCTGCGGCGCCGGGTGCTTGGTCCAGCTCAGGGCGACGAACACGTCGTCGCCCTCTTTCATCCGGGTGCGCGCCCGCGCTTCCCGGCCCTCCAGCCCGATGCGCAGGTTGGTGGTCAGCCGCAGCGTCGGGTGCGCGTCGGGTTGCTTGCTGGCGCGCGCGATGGCCTCGCCGTAGGCGTTGGCCGAATATTCCCAGGTCACGCCGACGCGGTGGTAGTCGAACGCCGGCTCGCAGCTCATCATCAGCTCGACGGTGCCGCTGACGCAGCGCACCGTGCGCAGCAGGATGTGCTCGGCGTCCCAGTCCATCGGGGTGCGGCGATGCGTCCGCGAGCGGCGCTCGATGTCATGCCACGGGCCCATCACCAGCGCGTCACGCACGATCAGCCACCCGGTGTGGGTCTGCCAGGTGGTCTCCATGATCAGGCTGCCCGGAAGGTAGCGGCGCGCCGAGGGCACCGAGACGCCGTACGGGCCGAGCCGAAAGTGGCCGGCGCTACGGTCCAGGATGGCGCCGAACACGCTCGGGGAGTCGGGTCGGGGCACGCACAGCCATTCGACCGACCCGGCGGGGGAGATCAGGCACGTCGTTTCCCAGTCGGACAGGAACGCGTAGTCGGCGATCGGCGGAAATGGGTTCCGCAGCGACGCCGAGGGCGCGAGTGGGGCGGGCGCGCTGAAATCGATCGGCGCAGCCAGCGCCGTCTCGGGAGGCGCGTCGAACGCCTCGAGAGGCGCCTCCGCGGGAGCACCGTCGGCCGGCTGGTCGGCGGGTTGGGCGTGCAGAACCATGCCGACATCATCGACTGTCAACCTGCCCGGCGTCCAATGTTTCCATTAGGTGTCGGTTGGGTGCGGGTGCCGGGGGCGAATAGGGTGAGCCGGGTGGGCGGGTTTCTGAATTGGTGGGACGGCAACGAGCTGTGGCTCTCGGGGCTCGCGTTCGTGCTGCAAGCCATGATCGTGATGCCCGTCGTTTTGGCGGTGGCTTACGTCACGGCGGGCCTGCTGGACCGCCTGCTTGGAAAGGGCATCAAGTTGATGCGCCGTGTTCGGCACGCCGATGGGGCGCCCGGGTAACGCCCATGCCTCGCTCGCACGTGACGTTGATTCTGGTCACCCTCGTCGTGCTGGTGATCGTCACATGGCTAGCGACGCACTGACGCTCGATCGGGTGCGCGGTGGCGGCCCAGCGAATTCCTGTTAGGCTTCGCGACATGCACATGGCAACCGGCGTGGTGGAATGCGCTGTCTTTGTGCACTGTTGTCGCTGACTCCAACCCGTGCGCGGTTTGGTTAGGGGTCGTCGACTCTCCTGAAGTCTCATCGCCTTTCCGCTGCAACGGGATCCAGACCAGTTGTCCCGCCCGAAACAGCAATGAAAGGCCACCGATGCTCACCGACATGGGCAGTGCCCGGCGCTGGCGACCTGTCACCGTACTCGCCCTGATCGTCGGTGTCGTCGCCGCTTGTCAGGGCGGCCCCAGCGACGTGGTGGGCGGGAGCGGCCCCAGCAATGCGCGCACGAGTCTCACCCTGGTCGCCTATTCGGCCCCGGAACCCGGCTGGAGCAAGGTGATCCCCGCCTTCAACGCCTCCGACGAGGGCAAGGGCATCCAGGTGATCACCTCCTACGGCGCCTCCGGCGACCAATCCCGCGGCGTCGCCGAGGGTAAGCCGGCCGATCTCGTCAACTTCTCGGTCGAACCCGACGTCACCCGGTTGGTCAAGGCGGGCAAGGTATCCAAGGACTGGAACACCGACGCCACCAAGGGAATCCCGTTCGGGTCGGTCGTCACGCTGGTGGTGCGCAAGGGAAATCCGAAGAACATCAAGGACTGGGATGACCTGCTGCGGAATGGCATTGAGGTCATCACGCCCAGCCCGCTGAGTTCGGGATCGGCCAAGTGGAATCTGCTTGCACCGTATGCCGTCAAGAGTGAAGGCGGCGCCAACGGTCAGGCCGGCATCGACTTCATCCATAAATTGGTGAGCGAACACGTCAAGCTGCGCCCCGGTTCGGGACGGGAAGCCACCGACGTCTTCGTCCAGGGCAGCGGTGACGTCTTGATCAGCTACGAGAACGAGGCAATCGCGACCGAACGTGCGGGCAAGCCGGTCGAGCACGTCAACCCGCCGCAGACGTTCAAGATCGAGAACCCATTGGCGGTCGTGACCACCAGCCCGCACCTGGATGCCGCCGTGGCTTTCAAGAACTTTCAGTACACCGCCGCGGCGCAGAAGGTGTGGGCGCAGGCGGGCTTCCGGCCGGTCGATCCCGCCGTGGCGGCGGATTTCCGCAGCCAGTTCCCCGCGCCGGCGAAGCTGTGGACGATCGCCCAACTCGGCGGCTGGGCCACGGTGGACCCGCAGCTGTTCGACAAGAGCACGGGCAGCATCACCAAGATCTACACGAAGGCGACGGGATGACCGCCACCATCACGCCCGTCCGCCGGGCGGCCCGAGTCACCCGGCGCCCCCGCGGATCGGGCACCACATCGTTACGGGTCGGCGTCGCGACACTGTGGCTGTCGGTGATCGTGCTGCTGCCGCTGGGGGCAATCGCCTGGCAGGCCGCCGGCGGCGGCTGGCACGCCTTCTGGCTCGCCGTCACGTCGAACGCCGCGCTGGAGTCGTTCCGGGTGACGCTCATCATCTCCGCCGGCGTGACGGTGGTCAACCTGGTGTTCGGGCTGGTGATCGCGTGGATGCTGGTGCGCGA
Organism: Mycobacterium sp. E2327; assembly: GCF_001672675.1. Taxonomy (NCBI): domain Bacteria; kingdom Bacillati; phylum Actinomycetota; class Actinomycetes; order Mycobacteriales; family Mycobacteriaceae; genus Mycobacterium; species Mycobacterium sp. E2327. The sequence continues at coordinate 62,160 of NZ_LZKE01000201.1, read as the reverse complement.
CGACTTCTTCGGCAAACGGCTGGTAGACGCCATCATCGACCTGCCGTTCGCGCTGCCGACCATCGTCGCCAGCCTGGTGATGCTGGCCTTGTACGGAAACAACAGCCCGGTGGGGCTGCACCTGCAGCACACCGCTTGGGGCGTGGCGGTGGCGCTGGCCTTCGTCACGCTGCCGTTCGTGGTGCGGGCCGTTCAGCCGGTGCTGCTGGAGATCGACCGGGAGACCGAGGAGGCGGCGGCCTCGCTGGGCGCGAACGGCCCGAAGATCTTCACCTCGGTCGTGTTGCCGTCGCTGACCCCGGCCCTGTTATCCGGTGCGGGCCTGGCGTTCTCGCGAGCGATCGGCGAGTTCGGTTCGGTGGTGCTGATCGGCGGCGCGGTGCCGGGCAAGACCGAAGTGTCCTCCCAGTGGATACGGACGCTGATCGAGAACGACGACCGCACCGGAGCCGCCGCGATATCCATCGTGCTGCTTGCGATTTCGTTTACCGTGCTGTTCATCTTGCGCATCGTGGGCGGGCGCGCGGCCAAGCGCGAGGAGTTGGGATAATGACGGCGTCGTCGACGAGGTCTCGCTACCTCATCCGATTCCTCGGGCTGACATACATCTTCGTGTTGCTCGTCGTTCCGGTGTCGCTGATCCTGTGGCGGACCTTCCGCCCCGGGCTCGGCCAGTTCTTCGACTGGGTGAGCACACCGGCCGCGGTATCGGCGCTGAATTTGACGCTGCTGGTGGTGGCCATCGTGGTGCCGCTCAACGTCGTTTTCGGGATTCCGACGGCGCTGGTGCTGGCGCGCAACCGGTTTCGGGGAAAGGGCGTGCTGCAGGCGGTCATCGACCTGCCGTTCGCGGTCTCGCCCGTCATCGTGGGCGTGGCATTGATCCTGCTGTGGGGGGCGGGCGGCGCCTTCGGGTTCGTCGAGAACAACCTCGGCCTGAAGATTATTTTCGGCCTGCCCGGGATCGTGCTGGCCAGCATCTTCGTCACGCTGCCGTTCGTGGTGCGCGAAGTGGAGCCGGTCCTGCACGAGTTGGGCACCGATCAGGAGGAGGCGGCCGCCACCCTGGGTTCGAGTTGGTGGCAGACGTTTTGGCGGATCACATTGCCGTCCATCCGGTGGGGCTTGACCTACGGCATCGTGCTGACCGTCGCGCGCACGCTCGGCGAGTTCGGCGCGGTGATCATCGTGTCGTCCAACCTGCCGGGCAAGTCGCAAACGCTGACATTGCTTGTCGCGGACCGCTACAACCGCGGTGCCGAGTACGGCGCCTACGCGCTCTCGACACTGCTGATGGGTGTGGCCGTGCTGGTCCTGATCTTCCAGCTGGTTCTCGACGTCCGCCGGGCACGAGCGACCAAGTAAGCCGGACAAGGAGACTCGCAGATGACCGACAAGCCGACCGAGGCCCGCGAGCACGCGATCACGGTGCGTGACGCCTATAAGCGCTACGGCGATTTCGTGGCGTTGGATCATGTGGACTTCGTGGTGCCGAAGGGTTCGTTGACGGCGTTGTTGGGGCCCAGTGGGTCGGGCAAGTCGACGTTGTTGCGGGCCATCGCGGGGCTGGATCATCCGGACTCCGGCACGGTGACGATCGACGGTCGGGATGTCACGGGGGTGCCGCCGCAGCGGCGCGGGATCGGGTTCGTGTTCCAGCATTATGCGGCGTTCAAGCACCTGACGGTGCGCGACAACGTGGCCTATGGGCTCAAGATCCGCAAGCGGCCCAAGGCCGAGATCAAAGAGAAGGTGGACAATCTGCTGGAGGTGGTGGGGCTCAGCGGTTTTCAGACCCGCTATCCCAACCAGCTCTCCGGTGGTCAGCGTCAGCGCATGGCGTTGGCCCGGGCGCTGGCGGTCGATCCGCAGGTGTTGTTGCTCGACGAGCCGTTCGGGGCGCTGGATGCCAAGGTGCGCGAGGATTTGCGGGCGTGGTTGCGCCGGCTGCACGACGAGGTGCACGTGACCACGGTGTTGGTGACCCACGATCAGCAGGAGGCGCTGGACGTGGCCGATCGGATCGCGGTGCTCAACAAGGGCCGTATCGAGCAGGTCGGGTCGCCCACCGAGGTCTACGACTCGCCGGCGAGTTCGTTTGTGATGTCGTTCCTGGGTGCGGTGTCCGAGCTCAACGGCGCCCTGGTGCGCCCGCACGACATTCGGGTGGGCCGCAAGCCCGACATGGCGGTGGCCACCGCCGACGCCACCGCGGAGTCGATCGGGGTGGTGCGCGCCACCGTCGATCGGGTGGTGGCGCTGGGCTTCGAGGTCCGCGTGGAATTGACCAGCGCGGCCACCGGGGGCCCGTTCACCGCCCAGATCACCCGCGGCGACGCCGAGGCGCTGGCCCTGCGCGACGGCGACACCGTCTACGTGCGCGCCACCCGCGTGCCGCCCCTGCCGAGCGACGTCGTGATCACCCGTGGCGCAGTCGGAGACGCGGACGAGGACCAGAGCACGCTGACGTCGGCCTGAGCCGCGTTATCCGTTGCCGCCCATGACCGCACCCTCGCGGCGCGGGTCGGCGCCCCCGGTCCACTGCCCGGCGCTCTGAGCGCTGCGGGTGATCGCCGAAAGCCCGCTGGACTGGTCGGCCAGGTTGACCTGATGTCCCAGCGCGCGCAGGCCGGCCACCAGCGGGTCGTGATCGCCGTTGTCGGACCTGTCGATCTCGGGATCCTCGCCGCCGACGTTCGTTTGCGGCGAGTTCTGCGCACCGAAGTCGACCAGTGACACCGCCTGCTGCGGGTCCAGGCCCCAATCAAGCATCGCGACAAGCGTTTTCACGACGAACTGGATGATCGTCGAACCGCCCGGCGACCCCGCCACCGCGTACAACGCACCCCGTGCGCCCTGCCCGCTTGGTGAGGCGTCGAAGACCAGCGTCGGCGCCATCGAGCTCCGCGGCCGCTTGCCGGGCTGCACGCGGTTGGCCACCGGCGAACCGTCGGGCGCCCGGGGGTCGGCGGCGAAATCGGTGAGCTGGTTGTTCAGGACGAACCCGTCGACCATGTGGAACGAACCGAACGTCGACTCGACGGTCGTCGTGAACGCGGCTGCGTTGCCGTAGGAATCGATGATGCTGACGTGGCTGGTGCCGTGCTCGGTCCCCGGCGGTGCCACGCCGGTCGGCACGCCGAAGTCTCCGGGCCTGGCGCTGCCCATGCTGCGCTGCGTCGAGATCAGCGCGGCGCGTCCGGCCAGATAGCCGGGGTCGATCAGCGCGCTGAGGGCACCGCCGGGCATCCCGACGAAATCGGCGTCCGCGACGTATTTGTCGCGGTCGGCGTAGGCCAGCCGCTCGGCTTCGGCTACGAGGTGGACGCCCATCACGCTCGGGCGACCGCCGTTGAGGTCGACGTTGGCGGGCGGGTAGTCGCCCATCGGGAAGTGCTCGAGGATGCCGAGCGAGGCGGCCACCGCGACGCCGCCCGACGACGGCGCGGGCATGCCGCAGATCTGCCGGCCGCGATACGTCATGCACAGCGGGTCGCGCCTCTTGGCGACGTAGCCCGCCAGGTCCTCGTTGGTCATCAGGCTCGCCGTGCGGCCCGCCGAGCTGTGCGCCGCCGCGACGATGTCGTGGGCGATGTCGCCGGTGTAGAAGGCGTCGGCACCCGCGGAGGCGATGGCGGACAAGGTTTTTGAGTATGCCGGGTTCGTGAGCCGCGCGCCCGCCGCCTTGGGGCTGCCGTCCGGGTTGAGGAGATACTCGCGGGCCTGCGGGTCGACGCGCAGTGCTGCCGCCGAGTCGGAGATGGCGGCGGCCATCCGGGGGCTGATGTCGAATCCGTTGTCTGCCAACGCCGTCGCGGGGGCGAAGAGATCACGCCAGGGCAGATGGCCGTGGTCGTTGTGCACGAGCTCGAGCAGTCGCGGGATGCCCGGGACCCCAATCGACCGTCCGGAGGCTCGCGCGTCGGGGACGGGAGCGGCGTGATCGGCGTCGCTGACCCAGCGCAGGTAGTTCTCGCCGGCGGCCGCCGGCGCGACCTCGCGGCCGTCGTAGGCCTGGACGGAACCGGCGCGGGCGTCGTAATAGAGCGCGAACCCGCCGCCGCCAAGCCCCGACGACTGCGGTTCGACCAAACCCAGGACCGCCTGGGCGGTCACCATCGCGTCGGCGGCGGTGCCGCCGTCGCGCAGCACCCGGCATGCCGCCTGGGTGGACAGCGGGTTGGCGGTGGCCACGGCGTAGTGAACCGTTCGCACGACGGTCATGTCCCTGCGGTAGCCGGTCGCGTTCTCGGGGTTCGCCGAGAGGTTTCCCGATGAAGGTGAAGCCCGGTGGGCCTGCGACGTCGAGACACCATTCGGCACGATCTCGCACGGACCCGCCTTTGGGGGTGCTTGGCTGCCGCCACACCCCGCCAGCCCCACCGCCAGCGCGGCGAGCAATGCTCGAATTCGCAAGGGCATGTTCAAGACACGAAGTTTACTGGCAACTCCAGCGAGTCAGGCAGCAATCCGGTTGGTCGTTCGCACGGAGGCTTGACCATGTCGGCCTTGTGCTCGCGGCGGCCGCCTCCCGCCCTCGCAGGTATCTGTTCTGTGGCGCGTGGCGGCTGACGTCGGCTCATGGCCCGGCTCTTAGAACCCTTTTGCCATGAGCCAGTTGTCCATCCTTTCGGCGACTGCTTGCCATCCTGGTTCGAGCATCATGACGTGCCCCATGTCGGGGAAGATTTCAACGTCTGCCCGGTAAATGGCCGCCACGGCAGACGCGTCCCCTTTGATTCGCGAACGGTCGTCTTTCGCGCCGAGGACGAGGATGGGCGCTGTCACAAGGTGAGCACCCGGAAGTCGGTTCACCGTTTCTCGTGCAGCGCGTGTGCTCTCGGGTTCCAGCCGAGCCACACAGGAGCTGACGATGGAGTCAGGGGTCCGCGCGGAGAACAAGAACTCGCGCGCCAACGCCGGAGTATTAAACAGATCAACTGGGTTGCCAAAGGTGTTGGTCCATAGAACAATCCACGGGTGACGGCGGATCGTGTGGAATGCCCATCTTCGTAATCCCCGCGGTGTGCCTGGTGCCATGAGAACCCCGGCCGGGCCGCCTCGCTTCTCAAGGTACTTGAGCACTATCCAACAACCCATCGAGTGACCGATGAGCACTGGCGGGCAACCCAGCGTGCCAACAACATCGTGTACGTCGTCCACGTAGTCCGCGATTGAACAAGATTTGAGAGGCTTGGACAAGCTGCTGGCACCGTGGCCGCGAAGACTCAGCGCGACAGCGCGGTAACCCTTGTCGGCGAAGAATCTCAGAAAATGATCGTCCCAGACTCCTGCTGTGCTGCAGGCGCCGTGAACGAAGAGCAGCGGAACAGGATGCGCTTCGGTCGCGGACCCTCTGTCGATAACTTCCAACATGAGTCTCCCAAACGGTTCGATGCGTATTCCTCCCGGCATCTTCCCAGCCGCTAGTCGCCGAACGGCTAATTCGCTCGATTGGCTTGCCGCTCCGGGCCTCTGCGGCGCGGATGCGGCCACGGGGGCGCCAACACCGGTGAGCATGACGTCGATGCGATCCGTCCGCCACGGGTGATGCCGAGGGGTGAGAGTTGATCCCTCAGGCCGCGACGCCGTGGATTCCAGGTTTGAGGGCTTCGTCGAAGCGACACAGCACCGTCTCGGCAACCAACCGGTGTGCGCCCAACGGCTCTGCCAGCGCGTGCCCGGCGCCGTCGGCGAAACCACGCACCCGGTCCGGTAGCCGCCCCGGCGCCAGGAACCACGGTGCGATGACCACCCGTCGGGCGCCCTGCCGGCGCAATCGGCCTGCGGCCTCGGCCAGCGACGGTCCCGGATGGGTCACGAACGCCGTCGTCGCTCCCGCCCAGCTCGTGCCCGCCAGCAGACGGGGCGCCACCCCGCGAGTCCGCGCGTTGGCGATGGGGTCGGACGACCCGATCGCCGCCACGAGCACACCGACCCGCTCGTCGTCCCGGGAGACGCCCGAGTCCATAACCCGCTGCCGCAGCAGCGAGATGAGGCGGGGATCTTCGCCGAGCACGCCGGCTTGGCCCGCATCGACACCGGCCCGGGCGATCTGGCGGGGAATGTCGACCCGGGCGTGGTAGGCGTTAGCCAACAACAGCGGGGTGACGACGGCGGCGTCCCTGCAGTCGCCCAGCACGTCGACCAGGCTGGGTGCGTTCAGCTCGCAGAAGGCAAGCCGCACGTCCAGGCCGGGCCGCATGCGCGCCACCTGACGGGCGACGGCCCACGCGTTGGCCGCCGACCGTGGATCCTCGCTCCCGTGCGCGACGAGCAGGAGGGTGCTCACGACGCGTGCAGCCCGCATTCCGTCTTGGCATGGCCCTGCCAGCGGCCGCTGCGCGGGTCGGCCTCGTCGATCGGCTTGGCCGTGCACGGGGCGCAACCGATCGACGGATAGCCTTCGTAGACAAGGGGATTGACCAGCACGTCGTTCTCGTCGATGTAGTTCTGCATGTCGTCGTCGGTCCACGTGGCCAGCGGGTTGATCTTCACCAGCTTGTATCCCTCGTCGAAGCTGATCACCGGGGCGTTGGCGCGCGTCGGTGCGTCGCTGCGGCGCAGCCCGGTCACCCACGCCGAGTAGCCGCGCAGCGCCTTTCCCAACGGGGCGACCTTCCGCAGCCGGCAGCACTCGCCCGGGTCGCGCGCGAACAGGTCCTTGCCCATCAGCCTGTCCTGCTCGGCCACGGTGTGCTCGGGCGTGACGTTGACCACCCGGATGTCATAGACGGATTCGATGGCGTCCCGCGTACCGATGGTCTCCACGAAGTGGTAGCCGGTGTCCAGGAACATCACCGGCACGCCCGGACGCACCTTGGCGGCCAGATCAATCAGCACGGCCTCCTGCATGCTGGACGCCACGACGTAGTTGCATGTCGCCCAGCCGCGCGGCCCGTTGATTCCGCCGAAGTTCTCGTCGGTCCAACGCAACAGCTCGGTGGCGCTTGCGCCCTCGAGTTCGGCGGCGCCGCGGGCAGCCAACTCGCGAAGTTGAGCTTCCGTCGGCCTCGTGGTTTCTGAGATCATCGCAAGTCGCCTTCCTCGGCGCGAACGACCCACTGCGCGAATCGTTCACCGTCGCTTCGGTGCTTGATGAAGTTGCGTACCACTCGCTCGATGTAGTCGCCCAGCTCGTCGCTGGTGACCTTGTGCTGCCGCAGTTTTCGGCCGAAGCCGCTGTCCAAGCCAAGGCTGCCGCCCAGGTGCACCTGGAACCCCTCGACCGAGCCGCCGTGGCCGTCGTCGACCATCTGACCCTTGAAACCGATGTCTGCGACTTGAATCCGCGCGCACGAGTTCGGGCAACCGTTGATGTTGACCGTGATCGGCACGTCCAGCGCGGCGTTGAGGTCCTCCAGCCGACGCTCCAGCTCGGGAACCAAACCCTGTGCCCGCCCACGGGTTTCGGCGAACGACAGCTTACAAAACTCGATCCCGGTGCATGCCATGAGATTTCGGCGCCAACGCGACGGGCGCGATTCAAGCCCCAGCGCCTCCGCGCCGGCGATCAGGTCATCGAGCTTCTCGTCGGGCACGTCGAGAACGATCAGCTTCTGGTACGGCGTGAACCGGATGCGGTCCGAACCGGCCCGCTCGGCCAGGTCGGCCACCGCCGAGAGGATGGTGCCCGACACGCGTCCGGCGATCGGGGCGAGCCCGACGGCGTTGAGCCCGTTCTTGAGCCGCTGCACTCCGACGTGATCGATCGGATGCGGGACCGGCTCGGGGGCGGGGCCGTCGATCAGCGGGCGCTTGAGGTACTCGGTCTCGAGAACTTCCCGGAACTTTTCGATGCCCCAGTCCTTGATCAGGAACTTCAGCCGGGCCTTGGCCCGTAGCCGCCGATAGCCGTAGTCGCGGAAGATCGAGGTCACCGCGGCCCACACCTCGGGCACCTCGTCCAGCGGAACCCAGGCGCCGACCCGCTGGGCCAGCATCGGGTTCGTCGACAGGCCGCCGCCCACCCACAGATCCAGGCCGGGACCGTGCTCGGGATGGTTGACGCCGATGAACGCGATGTCGTTGATCTCGTGCACGACGTCCTGCAGGCCGGAGATGGCGGTCTTGTACTTGCGGGGCAGGTCGGCGAAGTCGGGCTTGCCGATGTAGCGGCGCACGATCTCGTCGATTGCCCAGCTCGGGTCGAGCACCTCGTCCAGGGACTCGCCGGCCAGGGGAGACCCCAGGATCACGCGCGGGCAGTCTCCGCACGCCTCGGCGGTCTGCAGGCCGACCTCGGCCAGACGCCGCCAGATCTCAGGGACGTTTTCCACCTCGATCCAGTGCATCTGCACGTTCTGCCGGTCGGAGATGTCGGCGGTGTCCTGGCCAAATTCGGTCGAGATCTGGCCCACCGTGCGCAAGGCGGCGGTGGAGAGCGCGCCGCCGTCGCAGCGGACCCGCATCATGAAGTACTTGGCCTCGAGCAAATCGGCGTTCTCGTCGCCGGTGAATGACCCGTCATAGCCCTGCTCGCGTTGGGTGTAGAGGCCCCACCAGCGGAAGCGGCCCCGCAGATCGGACTTCTCGATGCTGTCGAATCCGTCCTTGGCGTAGACGTTTTCGATGCGTTCGCGCACGTCGAGCGGGGCGCCGGCCTGCTTCATCTCTTCGTTGGGATTCAGCGGCTCGCGATCGCCCAGCGCCCACTGACCCTCACTCCGGGCCTTGTTTTGGGCCCTGGCCGGACGGGCTGTGGTCATCGGGTCTCCTTCGCGAACATCGCAGGCTTGGACGCGCAGCACACCGCTTTTATTTCGGCTGCGCAGATCCGGCAGCCAGCTGAGTACAGGTGGGGCGGGTCTACGGCATCAAGGCAGACAGCAACAACAACAGCTGCATACGCGCTTGAGATCGATGTGCCGCCGAGCCACGAGGGCGATACGCAAGCTGCGATTGGCGACGGTCACGGCAGCCATTCTGCCATGGACCGCGACAAGCTTCGCCATCAGGTCATATTTTTCCTCACGCTGACCCAAAGTAGGGCGCGACCCTGGGCGATCGGGCAGACGCAGCCGCGAATCACCTGAGAATCGGCTCCCCCGATCGAGGCCGCCTTACCCGGCCTGACCTGTGCCGATTCGCCTCGCTCGACGGCGGGAGCGCTCGGCGTGGGAAAATTCGGCATGCCCCTTGCCGAGGCCCCGGTTGACCTCCCCGCCCTGCGGCCGAACCCCGGGCAGCCGTTCGGGCTGTACATCCACGTCCCGTTCTGCATAACCCGCTGCGGATACTGCGACTTCAACACCTACACCCCAGCCGAGCTGGGCGGCGTCAACCCGGACGCCTGGCTGCAGGCACTGGGAACGGAGCTGCAGCTGGCGGCCGCCCGGCTGGACGGCCCGACCGTCAGCACGGTGTTCGTCGGCGGGGGCACTCCTTCGCTGCTGGGCGGCGCGCGCGTGGCCAAGCTGCTGGACATGGTTCGTGAGCACTTCGCCCTCGCGCCGGACGCCGAGATCACCACCGAGGCCAACCCGGAGTCGGCGTGGCCGGACTTTTTCGCGGCCATTCGCGCCGCCGGGTTCACCCGGGTGTCGCTCGGCATGCAGTCGGTGTCACCCCGAGTCCTCGGCGTCCTCGACCGGATCCACACCCCGAACCGCTCGGCGGCCGCGGCCCGCGAGGCGTTAGCCGAGGGCTTCGAACACGTCAGCCTCGACCTGATCTATGGGACGCCGGGAGAGTCCGACGACGACCTGCTGCGCTCCGTCGACACCGCGATCGACACCGGCGTCGACCACGTCTCCGCCTACGCCTTGGTGGTGGAGGAGGGCACCGCGCTGGCGCGGCGGGTCCGGCGCGGGGAGTTGCCCGCCCCCGACGACGACGTGCTCGCGCACCGCTACGAATTGGTCGATGCCCGGCTTTCCGCGGCGGGGCTGTCCTGGTACGAGGTGTCCAACTGGTGCCGACCGGGCGGTGAGTGCCGGCACAACCTCGGTTACTGGGACGGCGGCCAGTGGTGGGGCGCAGGACCGGGTGCCCACGGGTATGTCGGTGCGACGCGCTGGTGGAATGTCAAGCATCCCAACGCCTACGCGGAGAGGCTGGCCGGCGGCGAATTGCCGGTTGCCGGCTTCGAGCAGCTGGACCGCGACGCGTTGCACACCGAGGAGGTGTTACTGAAAACCCGTTTGCGCCAAGGACTTCCGCTGGATCGGTTGGGCGCAGCCGAGCGCGAACGTGCCGAAACCTCCGTCGCGGACGGGTTGCTCGTATCCGAGGGCGACAACCTGGTGCTGACCCCGCGCGGCCGGCTGCTCGCCGACGCGGTGGTGCGCACGCTGCTGGGGTAGTCCTCAGTCGGCCGTCAATCCGTGGCCTGAGCGACCCTCAACTCTTGTTCGGCTCGATCCATGGCGGCCACCTTCTCGAGATCGATGATGGCGACCTTTGTGATATCCGGGGCGGGCACCCTCTCGGCGGCGGCTATGGCGATCCGCGTGCTCGTCTCGTGATTGGACAGGGACCGCATGTGGTCCCACCCCTCGATCACCAGCCTCGGACTGTCGTCCTGCCCGCTGAACTCGTCCAGGTAATAACGGAGCGACTCACCCGTCGTGTGATCGACAAGAGGCACACGGGAACTCAAGTGGAGATACACAACCCGGGTGCCCTCCGGAATCTGTCCCAGCTCCCGAATCATGTGAAACAGGTTGAAACACACCAGGGGACCGTCAAGGTACAGGTGGTAGGTGTCTTCGTCGACTTCCCGTTTGGACACCGGATTGCGGAAAAGGCTGAGGAAACGGCCTCCGAAGTTCGGCTTCGCGCAGTCCGTCCCGTTGCTCAGGGTGTGCCAGAGGCCCAGGTACCACAGGTTCAGCACCAACTCCAGGACGATGCCGGTGACGATGCCCACCAGTAGGTCCGTCGTCACGGTCACCAGCACAGTGGTGACGAAGACGACGAACTGCTCCGTCCCGATCCGCGCGATCTTGAGCCACAGCGCGGGCTTACACAGCTTGTAGCCGATGAATACCAGGATGGCGCCCAGGACCGCCTTCGGGACCATGTTGATCACCTCGCGGCCGAGCAGCACGAACGCCAGCAGGAAGCAGGCGTTGTAGAAGTTCGCCCATTGGGTCCGGCCGCCGGCCATGATATTCGCCGTGCTCTTGACCATGCCGGGGATGATGGTCAAGCCACCGAGCAGGCTGGAGGCGCCGTTGGACGCGCCCATCGCCAGCAACGTCTTGTCCGGATCGGAGCGGCGGCGATACGGGTCGAGATTGTCCACGGCCGCGATCGTCGCCAGGGACTCGGTCGCGTCGATCAAAAGCAAGGTGATAACCAGGTACCCCAAGGGCAACAGGAGTGCGGGAGTGCTGAATGCCTCGCCGAAGTGGGGGAACACGATCCCGTGAAACAGCGAATCGGGCACGTTGATGAGCTTGGATCTATCGAGCTTCAGCATGAATGTGCTGACCACCGTGCCGCCGACGAACACCCAGACCGGAGCCGGCATGATCTTCAGCAGCCGCCCGGGTAGGGCCGAGAGCACAAAGAGCGCCACCACGCAACCAACTCCAAGGGCGAAGCACTTGCCGCTCATCGACGAGAGATGGCTGGGCACTTCCTCCAGGACCGTCAAGAATTCGTGGGCCTCGAACTTCACACCCATGAAGTGAGGAATCTGCCGCACGATGATCATCAGGCCGATCGCCGTCAGCATGCCGTGGATGGCCGCGGCCGGGAAGATGGCGCTCAGGCGCGCCACCTTCAACTTGGCAAGGATCACCTGAATCACGCCGGCAATAGCGATCGCGACCAGGATCAGGGGGTACCCCACGGCAAGCAAATCGGATGTTGGGGCGCCGTGCCCGAGGCGGGCCTGCCCCAGGGTGATCATGCCGGCGAACAAGGTCGGCGCCAGTCCCGCGGCCGGGCCACTGATGGTCACGTACGAGCCGCCCAATAACGGCAGGACGAATCCGGCGATGATCGCCGACATGATTCCGCAGACCGGCGGCGCACCCGAGGTGATTGCGATTCCCATCGAGAACGGCAGCGAGATCATCGCAACCGTGAACCCCGAGCGAAGGTCGTAACGCCAGTGTTTGAGACCGGCCAGGCCGTTGCGGGGCTTTTCGGATGGAACGGTTGCCGGAACGGATACGGCTTGTAGCACGGTGAGCGCCCTCTCGACAACGGCTCGACTATGTTGTGGGTCGAATTCAAATGGAACTCATGCAGTTTTCCACCCGCCCGAATCCGCGGCGGCCTCAGTTAACTGGTCTTTACGAATAATTGACGACACTTTTACGAACTGTCGACGCCCACCGTGCAAGGCTGGAAACATCTCGGAAACATCCAGTCCGCCTGGAGTGTCGAACCATCCGGCCTGCCTGGCATCATCAGGGCGTTGAGTCGGGCCCCACGGGTCCCTTTGTGGTTTGCCGCTCACAGCATCGCACCCGCCGCGAGACAGGCTGGAGATTAGAACCTGTGCAGGCTAGGCGGGCGATCTCGATGTCGAGCGGGATTTCCGATACGACGTTTGTCAGACGCCCGGGAACCAATGCGCGACTAGGCGATTGAACTCGATGTAGAGCGGGATCCCGATGGTGACGTTGTAGGAGAACGTCAACCCCAGAGAGGCGGCGAGCGGCAGCGTGGGGCTGGCCTCGGGGATCGCTAGGCGCTGCACCGCCGGCACAGTGATGTAGGACGCCGCGCCGCATAGCACCGCGAACAGCACGTAGGTGCCCGGCTGGAAGTGGGTGTCGGTGAGGTCGGCGTAGCTGTAGGCGGCCAGGATCCCCAGTGCCGCAAACAGATTGGGGGCCAGCAGGCCGAAGGCGATGAAGCCACGACCGGCGAGCTTGAGGTCGTGCAACTTGCGGGACGCCGTCATGCCCATCTCGAGGAGGAACAGGCACAGCACACCCTGGAATGCGGCGACGAAGAGCTCGTTCTGGTCGTGCACGACCTTCTGCCCCTGCAGTGCGCTGACGAAGCCGATGATGATGCCGCCGATCAGGAGAATCAGCCCCGGGTTTAGGAAGACCTCCTGCATCAGCTCCCTGGAGAAGATCGGCATTCGCTTGGCCTTCCCGCGGACCGGGCTGTCGTCGGGCTCCCAGTTCGGATGCTCCAGCTTTTCCAGCGAGAGTTCCAGTTCCTGTTCGACGCCCTGCTGCTCCTCGGAGCTGAGGCTCTGGCCGGGCAGGGGCCGTGCGGCGGTTCCGGGGCCGACCCCGACGGCCACCGGCGCGACGTACCCGGGCTCGTCGGGCATGTAGCCCGATTCGTTGAGACCCCGGTGGCGCAGCCGCATCACCAGATAGAGCGCCACCAGGCAGCCCGGAATCTCCATGATGGCCAACAGGACTGGCATGTAGGCGTTGAAAGCGATGCCCACGCCGGACAGGACGGCGACGCAGGTGGCGAAGGTTCCGGCCGAATCCGAACCGTAATAGCCGGCGACGGTCGCGCGGTCGACTTGGCGCAGGCGGGTCGTATATTTCAGCACCACGTACGCCAGAACTCCGATGAGGAAGTTCAATGCGAAGCCCATCAACGCGAAGCCGGCGATGTTGTCGATGTCGGCCGGCTGGATCTTGGCGAGTTCCTCGCCCCCCTGCCAGCCGATCGACACCAGCAGGTACATGGTCAGGCCCTGATAGATCACATACGGAAACTCGAACCGCACCTTCATGATCGGGATCAGGAAGCCGAAGTAGAAGAACAGCAGTAGCGGCTTGAAGAGATTATGAGTGAAGTTATCCCAGAACTCATGCAGCATTAGCGCCTCCGACGGTCAATACGGCGGTGCCGCAAGCAGCATCCAACGCCGGGGAGTCCACGAACATCATTAGTACCTTGGGGACTCACAGGACTTGAGTCAACGGAGTGAAGGTGTCTTTACGAATCGTTAACAACGCGTAACGGGGGGACACAAACGTCCCGCCCGTCGCAGCGGGTTAGACGCGACGCCGGCCAATGGCGTTGTGGGCCATTGGCCGGCGTCCAGGCTCTACGTGAACCAGTGCCCGATAAGGCGGTTGATCTCGATGTAGAGCGGGATCCCGATGGTGACGTTGTACGAGAACGTCAAACCCAGCGATGCGGCCAGTGGCAGGGTGGGGCTGGCCTCGGGGATCGCCAGGCGCTGCACCGCCGGAACGGCGATGTACGAGGCCGCGCCACACAGCACCGCGAACAGCACGTAGGTCCCCGGCTTGAAGTCGGTGTGGGTGAGGTAGGCGTAGCTATGGGCGACCAAGATCCCAAGCGGGGCAAAGATGTTCGGGGCAAGCAGCCCGAAGAAGATAAAGCCCGGGCCCGCCGATCGCAGGTCCCTCAGCTTGCGTGACGCCGTCATGCCCATCTCGAGCAGGAAAAGGCACAGCACGCCTTGGAATGCCAGCACGAAGAACTTGTCGTCGTCCGCAACGACCTTCTGGCCCTGCAGCCCACTGATGAGGCCGATGAGGATGCCGCCCATCAGAAGCACGAGCCCGGGATTGAGGAACACCTCCTGCAACAGCTCGCGGGAGAAGATCGGCATCCGCTTGGGCTTGCCCAACGCCGGGGTTTGATCGGGCTCCCAGTTCGGGTGCTCCAGCTTTTCCATCGAGAGCTCGAGCTCCTGCTCGACCCCCCGCTCATTTTCGGCCGCGAGGCTCTGGCCGTGCGGGGGTCGTGCTGCGGTGCCGGGCCCGATCCCGACCTTCACCGGCGCGACGTAGCCGGGCTCGTCGGGCATGTAACCGGCTTCGCTCAGCCCGCGGTGGCGCAGCCGCGCGACCAGGTACAGGGCGACCAGGCAGCCCGGAATCTCCATGACGGCCAACATGACCGGCATGTAGGCGTTGAACGCCATGCCGATCGCGGTCAACACGGCCACGCAGGTGGCGAACGTTCCCGCGGAGTCCGACCCGTAGTAGCCGGCGACAGTCGCCTTGTCGATTCGTCGCATCGAGCTCATGCGCCCCAGGAGCAGGTAGGCCAACCCCCCGATCACGAAGTTCAACGCGAAGCCCAGGACCAAGAAGCCCGTGATGGTGCCGATCTCCTCGGGCTTGATCTTGGCGAGCTCCTCACCGCCGTGCCAACCGATGGCCAGCAGCAGGTACATCGTCAGGCCCTGGTAGATCACGTACGGGAACTCGAACCGCACCTTGAGGATCGGGATCAGGAACCCGAAGTAAAAGAACAGCAGCAGCGGCTTGAACAGGTTGTGGGTGAAGTTGTGCCAAAACTCCTGCAGCATGGGGTGCCTCTCTTCAGTGATCCGGTGACCAGGGAAAAAGCACCGTCCGCGAGCGGGCCACCACGAACAATCCCGATGATCGTGCAAGAATTTAGCCCCGCCGTCGGGGGCCCGCCACTCGGATATCGCCCGAAAAACCCGCAGTTAACATCGCTGTGACGCAATATCGGATGCCGCCAAAGTCGGAGGTCACGGCGGTGCTGGTAGGGATAGGTAAAGCCCGCTTGGCGTGAATCCTCTGTGACTTTTCTGGGGATTAACTGTGTGCATGGGTGTGGCGGTGTCTGGGCCGGGGCGGGCCCGACCGATCCGACGGGTCCGCGCCGGCCAAGGAGAGGGGTTGCGCAGGCTTACATAGGTTAGGCTACATTTACTAACCGTGACCGAGCTCAGCGTCGAGACGAATCCCGCCGGCTCCGCGTCACCGCTGATTCCCCTGATCCCCGGCATCGATCCGGCTGACCTCGCGGCCCAGCTGGCCGCCGCGCTGCCCGAGCGCTCGGGCGAGGAGTACCTCCTCTACGAGCGCAACGGGCAATGGGTTCTGGCCAGCGGTGTGCGGGCGATGGTGGAACTGGACAGCGACGAGCTGCGGGTGATCCGCGACGGCACCACCCGGCGGCAACAGTGGTCCGGACGGCCCGGGCCCGTGCTGGGTGAAGCCATCGACCGGCTGCTGCTCGAAACCGACCAGCTGTTCGGTTGGGTCGCCTTTGAATTCGGCGTCTACCGCTACGGGCTGCAGCAACGGCTGGCGCCGCAAACGCCGTTGGCGCGGCTGTTTTGGCCCCGCACCCGCTTCGTGGTGAGCGAGGAGGGCGTTCGTTTGGACGGTGCCGACGCCGCACACAGCGAGGCGGTGCGCCGCCTGTTGCGCGACGGCGTCGCCGGCGTGCCGGACGCCCGCACCATTGACTTGAGCGACGACCCGTCGGGCTACCGCACCCGAGTGGCGGCGGCCGTCCGCGAGATCGCCAACGGCGAGTACCACAAGGTGATCCTGTCGCGCTGCGTCGAAGTGCCTTTCCCGCTTGACTTTCCGTCGACCTACCGCCTGGGCCGCCGGCACAACACACCGGTGCGGTCGTTCTTGTTGCGGCTCGGCGGCATGCGTGCCGTGGGTTACAGCCCCGAACTCGTCGCAGCCGTTCAACACGACGGGACGGTGGTGACTGAGCCGCTGGCCGGCACGCGCGCGCTCGGTCGTGGCGCGGCGCATGATCGCCAGGCCCGCGACGAATTGGAGTCGAACTCCAAAGAGATTGTCGAGCATGCCATTTCGGTACGCAGCTCGCTACAGGAGATGACCGAGATCGCCGAGCCGGGAACCTCGGTCGTCAGCGACTTCATGACCGTGCGGGAGCGGGGGAGCGTGCAGCACCTCGGCTCGACGGTCAGCGCCCGCCTGGACGCGTCGAGGGACCGCATGGACGCGCTGGAGGCGCTCTTTCCGGCCGTCACGGCATCCGGCATCCCGAAGGCGGCCGGCGTCGAGGCCATCCTGCGGCTCGACGAAGGACCGCGCGGCCTCTACTCCGGTGCCGTGGTGATGGTTTCGGCGGACGGCGGCCTGGATGCGGCGCTGACGCTGCGCGCGGCCTACGAATGCGACGGCAAGACGTGGTTGCGCGCCGGCGCGGGCATCATCGAAGAGTCGGAGCCCGAGCGTGAGTTCGAGGAGACCTGCGAAAAGCTGTCCACGCTCGCGCCGTACCTGATCGCCCGGCAGTAGCCTCCGAGGCCGCTTTCCCGCGGCCCCCCTGCCTCGGTGTGTCGCGGCTCTCCCAGCCATGGGACCTTTGGCCCTATTTCGCCTTTTCGCCGGCGTGTCATCTTGGTGTAACCGCATGACACAGTAAATTCAGTGTTACTGATCGCAACACATAACTGGGAGGGCTCCGTGTCCGACGGCTTGACCAACTTGCAGCTACTTCGCGAGCTAGAACCCGTGGTCGAAAAATTGCTTGACCGCCACCTCTCGCTGTTCAAGGAGTGGAACCCGCACGACTACATCCCGTGGTCGGACGGCAAGAACTTCTACGCGCTGGACGGGCAGGACTGGGAAACCGGACAGAGCCGGTTGTCCGACGTGGCGCAGGTCGCGATAGTGCAAAACCTGCTGACCGAAGACAATTTGCCGTCCTATCACCGCGAGATCGCGATGAACTTCACCATGGACGGCCCGTGGGGACAGTGGGTGAACCGCTGGACCGCCGAGGAGAACAGGCACAGCACGGCGCTGCGGGACTATCTGGTGGTCACCCGCGCGGTCGACCCGGTCGAGCTCGAGAAGCTCCGGTTGGAGCAAATGACTCGAGGGTTCAGCCCCGGCCAGAACCACCAGGGTGACATGTTCGCTGACAGCCTGTTCGACTCGGTGATGTATGTGTCGTTTCAGGAGTTGGCCACCCGCGTCGCCCACCGCAACACGGGCAAAATCGCCGGCGACACCATCGCGGAACAGCTGATGGCCCAGGTGTCGCACGACGAGAACCTGCACATGATCTTCTACCGGGACGTCAGCGCAGCCGGCCTGGACATCGCGCCCAACCAGGCGATGCGCTCGGTGCACCGGATCCTGCGCAATTTCAAGATGCCCGGGTTCACCGTGCCGGAGTTTCGGCGCAAGGCCGTGATCATCGCGGTCGGCGGTGTCTACGACCCGCGCATCCATCTCGACGAGGTGGTCATGCCGGTACTGAAGAAATGGCGCATCTTCGAGCGCGATGACTTCACCGGCGAGGCGGCCCGGATGCGCGACGATCTCGGGGTGCTGATCAAGGAACTTGAAGTGGCTAGCGACAAATTCGACGAATCCAAGCAGCGCTACCTCGAGCGGGAGGCCCGCAAGACGGAACGGATCACCGCCGACAAGGTCCTCAAAACCGAAGGGACGCTGACGCTTAGCGGACGCTAGCCGTTGCCGATTGACCGCACGATCGCCTTCTTGTCGATCTTGCCGATCGGCGTCGTGGGCAGCGCCGCCAGCGCGACCAGCACGTCGGGCCGGGCGTGGGCGGCGACGCCACGCCCGTCGAGATGGGCGTTGAGCTCGGCGAGGGTCAACTGGTCCCGGTCGAAAACAACCGCCGCGCAGATCTTTTCGCCCAGGTACGGGTCGGGCAGCGCGACCGCCGCTGCCGAACGGATCGCGGGATGGCTCAGCATGTGCTCTTCGATTTCGGCCGCCGCGATCGTTTCGCCCGCGCGACAGATGACGTCCTTGATCCGGCCGGTGACCACCAGGTAGCCGTCGTCCCTGCGGCGGACGAGATCACCGCTGCGATAGAAGCCGTCGGGATCGAAGCAGCGCTCGTTGTCGCGTTCGGCGCGGAAGTAGCCGTTGAGCGTGTACGGCCCGCGCACCAGCAGCTCGCCCTCCTCGCCGGGCGCCACCGGCCGGCCGGCCCCGTCGACGATGCGCAACTCGTCGGCCGCACACAGCGGACGGCCCTGGGTGTTCTCGACGACTTCCGGGGGATCGTCCGGCCGGGTGTAGCAGAGCAGCCCCTCGGCCATCCCGAACACCTGCTGCACGCCCGGCGTCAGCGTGGCGCGCACCAGGCGGGAGTCCGTCGGCTCCAGCTTCGCTCCGCCAATCTGCAACAGCCGCAACGACTTCGGAGTCACCGGCTCCCACTCACAGGCCTGGGCCCACAGCTTGGCCAGCGCCGGCACCAGGGCCGTCACGGTCACGCGGTGGCGCGCGATGGCGGCGAAGGCGGCCTCCGGGCTGGGATCGGCGCCGAACACCGTCGTGGCGCCGACGGACATCGCGCCCAGCAGGCCGGGGCAGGCCAGCGGGAAGTTGTGGCCCGCGGGCAGCACCGAGAGATAGACGTCGTCCGCCGTCAGCCGGCAGACCTCGGCGCTGGCCGTCGCGTTGAACACGTAGTCGTCGTGGGTGCGCGGGATCAGCTTGGGGGTGCCGGTGGTGCCGCCCGAAACCAGCAGCAGCGCAGGCATTGCCGGGTCGGCCAGCGGCGGGGCCGGCGAGTGGACGCTGCCTTGTTCGCACAGTTGCGTCCACCCCGCGAACTTCCCGGGGTCGCCGTCGACGATCACATGCCTGAGCGCCGGGTGCCCATCGACGAGCTCGCCCGCCGTCGCCGGGTAGTCGAAACCGCTTGCGGCATCGGGTATCACGAGGGCTGTCGCCTCGCTGACGGCGGCGAAGTGGCCCAATTCGGCGGCCCGGTGAGCGGGAAGGCACATCACCGGGATCGCGCCGGCCCGCAGCAGCCCGAACAGCGCGGCGGCGAATTCGCGGCCGTTCGGCAGCTGGAGCAGGACCCGGTCGCCGGGCGCCACGCCCAGCGCGCGCAGCCCGGATGCCGCGCGGGTGACCCGCTCGTCGAGCTCCGCGTAGCTGTATCCGGCGTCGGCCCCCGCGTCGACGACCGCGGTCCGGTTCGGCCAGCGGCGCGCCGCGTCGGTGAGGATCGTGTCCAGCGCGCGTCCCGTCCAGTAGCCCGCCGCGCGATAGGACTCGGCCCGGTCGGCCGGGAACGGCACGAATCCCTCCAGGCCCGCCGAAGGTCGCGTGGGGTTCGGGACCATCGGTCTCCTCGGGCTCGGGGGGTGGTAGCGGCGGCGCCAGGGATGAGGATAGGGTAACCAAACAACTTAGGGCAGCCTTTGCTAATTCAGGGAGGATTCGTGGTGCGTGCCCCGGCATGCTCGGAGGACATCCGCGCGGAGGTCGCCGAGCTGCTCGGCGTCCGCGCCGACGCGATTCACCCAGGTAGCAACCTCATCGGCCAGGGCCTGGACTCCATCCGAATGATGACGCTCGCCGGTCGGTGGCGCCGCCAGGGCATCGCCGTCGATTTCGCCGCCCTGGCCGCGGCGCCGACGATCGAGGCCTGGTCCGAGCTGGTGACGGCGAGCCCGCGCGCCGACGAACCGGCCCCGCCCGCCGACGCCGAACCGTCGGGGGAGGGCGAGCCCTTCCCGCTGGCGCCGATGCAACACGCGATGTGGGTCGGACGCCAGGACAACCAGCAGTTGGGTGGCGTCGCCGGGCACCTGTACGTCGAGTTCGACGGCGGCCCGATCGACCCGGACCGGCTGCGCGCGGCGGCCAACCGGCTGGCCCTTCGCCATCCGATGCTGCGGGTGCGATTCTCAGCCGACGGCACGCAGCGCATCGCCGCGGCCGACGAGTGCGGGGACTTCCCCGTCTCGGTGGTGGACCTGCGCGACCAGCGGGACCCGGTCGAGCCGCGCCTGGCGGCCCTGCGCGAGGCCAAATCGCACCAGCAGCTCGACGGCGCGGTGTTCGAACTCGCGGTGACGCTGCTGCCCGATGGGCGGTCCCGGCTGCACGTCGACCTGGACATGCAGGCCGCCGACGCGATGAGCTACCGCACGCTGATGGCCGACCTGGCCGCCCTCTACCTCGGCCGGGAACTGCCCGAATTGGGTTACACCTACCGCGAATACCGCCGGGCCGTCGCGCGTCAGGAGGCGCAACCCCAGCCGCGGCGCGACGCCGACCGGGATTGGTGGGCCCAGCGCATTCCCGGCCTGCCGGATCCGCCCGCGCCGCCGTCGACGGGCGGGCGGGGCTCACGCACCAGCACCCGTCGCTGGCATTGGCTGGACCCGGCGACCCGCGACGCGCTGTTCGCCCGCGCCCGAGCCCGCGACACCACCCCGGCGATGACGCTGGCCGCGGCGTTCGCCGACGCGCTGGCCCACTGGTCCTCGCCGCGGTTCCTGCTGAATGTGCCGCTGTTCGGGCGCCAGGCGCTGCACCCCGACGTCGAGAAGCTGGTCGGCGACTTCACCTCGTCGCTGCTGCTCGACGTCGACCTGACAGACGCCGACACTCCGGCCGCGCGGGCGCGCGCGGTGCAGGATGCGATGCGGACGGCCGCCGCCCATTCCTCCTATCCCGGCCTGTCCGTGCTGCGCGACCTCAGCCGCCACCGCGGCACCCAGGTCCTGGCGCCGGTCGTCTTCACCAGCGCGCTGGGTCTCGGGGAACTGTTCAGCGCCGATGTCACACGGCAATTCGGCGCACCCGCCTGGATCATCTCCCAGGGCCCGCAGGTGCTGCTCGACGCGCAGGTCACCGAGTTCGACGGCGGCGTTCTGGTGAACTGGGACGTGCGCGACGGTGTCTTCGCGCCGGGCGTGATCGACGCGATGTTCGCCCACCACATCGAGGAACTGCTACGGCTGGCGGCCAGCGACGACGCCTGGGACGCCGCCGCTTTGCCGGCGCTGCCGGACGCGCAACGCGCGGTGCGCGAGGCGGTCAACGGCCGCAGCGCCGCGCCGAGCGGGGAGGCTCTGCACGACGGGTTCTTCCGGCGGGCCGAGCAGCAACCCGACGCGCCCGCCGTGTTCGCGAGCTCCGGCGACCTCACCTACGGGCAGCTACGCGACCAGGCGCTGGCGCTGGCCGCGGCGTTGCGGGCGGCGGGAATCGGCGACGGTGACACTGTCGCGGTGCTGGGCCCGAAGACCGCCGAACAGCTGCCGGCACTGCTGGGCATCCTGGCCGCCGGCGGCGTGTACCTGCCCATCGGCGTCGACCAACCACGCGACCGCGCGGAGCGCATCCTGCACACCGGTGGGGTGCGGCTGGCCCTGGTGTGCGGCGGGCAGCCGCTGTCGCTGCCCGTCCCCGCGTTGGTGATCGTCGACGTGCTCCGCGAGCCGCCCGCCATCGCCGACTTTCCCTTCGCCAGAACGGATCCCGCCGAGCTCGCCTACGTGTTGTTCACGTCGGGCTCCACGGGGGAGCCCAAGGGCGTCGAGCTGACGCACGACGGCGCGATGAACACCGTCGAATTCCTCAGCCGCCATTTCGAGATCGGCGCGGCGGACCGTTGCCTTGCCCTCTCGACGCTGGAATGCGACCTGTCGGTGCTCGACGTCTTCGCAACCCTGCGGGCCGGTGGCGCGATCGTCGTGGTCGACGAGGCGCAGCGACGCGATCCGGACGCGTGGGCCCGGCTGATCGACACCCACCAGGTCACGGTGCTG
The DNA here is from genome assembly GCF_001672675.1 of Mycobacterium sp. E2327. Classification (NCBI taxonomy): domain Bacteria; kingdom Bacillati; phylum Actinomycetota; class Actinomycetes; order Mycobacteriales; family Mycobacteriaceae; genus Mycobacterium; species Mycobacterium sp. E2327. Next base: position 39,935 of record NZ_LZKE01000201.1, on the reverse strand, counting down.
AACTTCCTGCCGGGCTGGCTGGAGATGTTGGTCGAGGTCCAGGCCGGCGACCTGTCGTCCCTGCGGGTGGTGGCCACCGGCGGCGACTGGGTGCGCCCCGGCCTGGCCCGCCGGCTGCAGGCGCGGGCGCCGCACCTGCGCTTCGCCGGGTTGGGGGGCGCCACCGAAACGGCGGTCCACGCAACCATTTTCGAGGTCGACGCCGACATGCCCGAGGACTGGACCGCGGTGCCTTACGGCAAGCCGTTCCCCAACATCGCCTGCCGCGTCGTCGGCGACACCGGCGCCGACTGTCCCGACTGGGTCGCCGGTGAGCTGTGGGTGTCCGGGCGCGGCATCGCCCGGGGCTATCGCGGGCGCCCCGAGCTGACCGCCGAGCGCTTCGTCGTCCACGACGGCCGAACCTGGTACCGCACCGGCGATCTGGCGCGCTACTGGCCGGACGGCACCCTCGAGTTCGTCGGCCGCGCCGATCACCGGATCAAGGTCAGCGGGTATCGCGTCGAGCTCGGCGAGATCGAGGCGGCGCTGCGCCGAGTGCCCGGGGTGCGAGCGGCCGTGGCCGCCCTGGTGCCCGGCTCCGGCGGCCCCGACGTGCTGGCCGCCGCCGTCCGCCTCGACGACGACGCGTTGACCGCACCGCGAATACGCCAGCTTCTGGCCGATCTCGTTCCCGCGCACATGGTTCCGCAGCACATATCGTTGACCGACCGCATCCCGTTCACCGACGGCGGCAAGATCGACCGGCGCGCCGTCGGTCGTCAACTGGCCGAGGCGGTCGACTCCGGCGACGTGTCCGCGCCCTATCAGGGCCCGCGCACCCAACTGGAACGCGCGCTGTGCCACATCATCGCGGACCTTCTCGACCGGGACACCGATGCGGTGGGTGTGCACGACGACTTCTTCTCGCTCGGCGGCGATTCCGTCCTTGCGACGCAGGCCGTCGTCGGCATCCGCCAGTGGCTCGACTCGCCGAGCCTGATGGTCGCCGACGTCTTTGCCGCCCGGACCGTCGCCACGCTGGCCGACTTGCTGACCGGCCGGGAGGCGAACGGCGACCGGCTCGAGCGGGTGGCCGACGTGTATCTGGAGATCGCGGACATGTCGAGCGCCGACGTGTTGTCCGCGCTCGACACCGCCCCCGCGCCGGCACGGCGCGAGTTCAAGCCGTGGGTGAAGCGGTTTACGGCGAGCGCCGCGCGCGGCTCAGTGGTCGTGTTCCCACACGCCGGCGGCGCCGCGGCGGCGTATCGGTCGCTGGCGAAAGCGTTGTCGTCCAATGACGTCGACGCCTTCGTGGTGCAGTACCCGCAGCGTGCCGACCGGCGGGACCACCCCGCGGCCGAAAGCATCGACGCGCTCGCCCTCGAGTTGTTCGAGGCGGGCGACTGGAGCTCGGTGGCTCCGCTGAGCCTGTTCGGGCACTGCATGGGGGCCGTCGTGGCGTTCGAGTTCGCCCGGGTCGCCGAACGCCATGGCGTGCCGGTGCGCGTCCTGTGGGCCTCGGCCGGGCAGGCCCCTTCGACGGTCGAAGCCTACGGACCGCTGCCGACCAGCGACAGCGGCGTGCTGGCGGACATGATCGATCTCGGCGGCACCGACCCCGAACTGCTGGACGACGAGGAATTCATCGAACTGCTGGTGCAGGCGGTGCAGGCCGACTACCGGGCCCTGAACGCCTACTCGTGCCGCCCCGACGTGCGCATCGCCGCCGACATTCACGCGGTCGGCGGCGATCGCGATCACCGGATCAGCCGGGAAACCCTGGCGCGCTGGGCAACCCACACGTCCGGCCGATTCACGGTGTCGGAATTCGAGGGTGGCCACTTCTACCTCGACGATCACCTCGACGCGGTGGCCCGGATGGTGAGCGCCGATGTCCGATAACGACCCGGTCGTGATTGTCGGGTTCGCCCTCGAGGCGCCCGGCGGCGTGGAAACCGCCGACGACTTCTGGGCGTTGCTGTCCGAGCAGCGCGAGGCGCTCGGCCCGTTCCCCACCGATCGGGGCTGGGCGCTTCGCGAGCTGTTCGACGGGTCGCGGCGGGACGGCTTCAAACCCATCCGCGATCTTGGTGGATTCCTCTCGACTGCAACGACATTCGACCCGGAGTTCTTCGGCATCTCACGCCGGGAAGCGACGGCCATGGACCCCCAGCAGCGGGTCGGGCTGCGGGTGGCGTGGCGGAGCGTGGAGAACAGCGGCATCAACCCCGACGACCTCGCCGGCCATGATGTGGGTTGCTACGTCGGCGCGTCCGCGCTGGAATATGGCCCTGCCCTTTCCGAATTCTCCGACCACAGCGGGCATCTGATCACCGGGACGTCGCTGGGCGTCATCTCGGGGCGCATCGCCTACACGCTGGACCTGGCCGGGCCGGCGCTGACGATAGACACCGCGTGCTCGTCGGCGCTCGCGGCGTTTCACACCGCGGTCCAGGCGATCAGGTCCGGCGACTGCGACCTCGCGCTCGCCGGCGCGGTGTGCGTGATGGGCACCCCGGGCTATTTCGTCGAATTCTCCAAAAAGCACGCGCTGTCCGACGACGGCCATTGCCGGCCCTACAGCGCGCTCGCCAGCGGAACTGTCTGGGCCGAGGGCGCGGCCACGTTCGTGCTTCAGCGCCGGTCCCGCGCGCTGGCCGACGGGCGTCGCATCCTCGCCGAGGTGCGGGCCAGTTGCCTGAACTCCGACGGACGCAGCGACGGCCTGATGGCGCCCAGCGGTGACGCGCAGCTGCGACTGTTTCGGCGCGCCATCGCGCAGGCCGGCGTCGAGCCCGTCGACGTTGGCATGGTCGAGGGGCACGCCACCGGCACCCGACTCGGCGACCGCACGGAACTGTGCTCACTCGCGGCCAGCTACGGGACCGCGCCGCCCGGCCGCGGGCCGCTCTTGGGCTCGGTCAAGTCGAACATCGGCCATGCGCAAGCCGCCGCCGGCGCGCTGGGCCTCGCCAAGGTCATCCTGTCCGCCGAGCATGCCGCCGTTCCCCCGACGCTGCACGTCGACGAGCCCAGCCGCGAAATCGACTGGGAGAAGCAGGGTTTGCGGCTGGCCGATAAGCTGACACCGTGGCGGGCCGTCGACGGATGGCGAACCGCGGCGGTATCCGCGTTCGGGATGAGCGGCACCAATACCCATCTGATCGTCTCGATGCCGGATAACGGGTCGCCCGATGCCCCTTAACCGACTGCCCGACGGTCGCGTCCCGGTGCTCCTCAGCGCGCACGCCGACGACCTCGTGCGCGAGGACGCCGGCGCGATCGCCGACTACCTCGAGCGCTGTCCGGAAACGACCGTGGACGAGGTGGGCCGTCAGCTGCTGCGGACCCGACGGGTGCGCCGGCATCGCGCGGTGCTGCGCGCCGCCGACCGGGCGGAGCTCATCGGTGGGCTGCGGGCGCTGGCCGCGGGGCGCGAGCACCCGCTGTTGGCGCGTTCCGCCGTGGATTCCGCGCCGCGGCAGGCCTTTGTGGTCCCCGGTCAGGGTGTGCACTGGCCGGGCATGGGCGCCGTCGCGTACCGGGCGCTGCCGACCTATCGGGCGGCGGCCGATGACTGCGTCGCGGCGTTCGAGGCCGCCGGCCACGTATCACCGCTGCGCTACCTCACGGTCGGCGACGAGTCGCAGGCCTTCTCCGAAATCGAGGTGCAGGGCGCGCAATTCGTCCATGCTGTCGCGCTGGCGGAGGTCTGGCGGTCGTGCGGTGTGCTCGCCGACCTCACCATCGGCCAGAGCCTCGGTGAGGTCGCCGCGGCCTTCGTCGCCGGCGCCATGAGTTTGCCGGATGCCGTCGCCGTCGTCGCCGCCCGCGCCGCCGTGGTGGACCGCCTTCCGGGCCGCTACGCGATGGCCACGCTGGGCGTCGGCGCCGACGCGGCCGGCGCGCTCATCGCAACGGCGGACGGCTGGGTGGAGCTGGCGGTGGTGCACTCGGCGTCGACCGTGGCGGTGTCGGGCGAACGGGACGCGGTGCTGGCGATCGCCGATGCGGTGCGCTCGCGCGGTCAGTTCGCCCGCGAGATCGCCGCGGGCTTCCCGGGGCACACCAGCGTGCTCGAGCCGCTGCGCGACGAGTTCGTGTCGCAGCTGCCCGCCGCCGAATTCCTAGAGTCCCCGGTGCAATTCATCGGCGGGGCGACCGGCGACGTGGTGACACCCGACGAGTCATTCGGTGACTACTGGTATGCCAACCTGCGCAACACGGTGCGATTGGACCGCGCGTTCGCCTCGGCGATCCGTTGCGGCGCGGGGTCATTCATCGAGTTGTCGGCGCATCCGGCGCTGCTGTTCACGATCGGCCAGACCTTCGAGGCGGACGCACCGGACGGCCCCGCGGTGCTGGTCGGTTCGGGCCACCGCGACGAGCCGGTGCTCGAGGCGCTGTCGGCGAACATCCTCACCGCCGCCGTCGCCGACCCTGGTTACACCTGGGGCGACTACCTGGGCGTCCCGCCCGCCGGCGACGTTGGCCTACAAGGATTTCCGAACGCTCCGATGCGCGCGATCCCGATGTGGGCGCACCCGGCTCCGCTGGCGCCCGTGTCGGCAGCCGCAGCGCCCGACATCGTGATGGAGCACTGGCAGCGGGCGGTATTGCCCGCACCGGGGCCGCTCACCCGAATCGCGGTGATCAGCATGGGCGCCGAAAGCCCAGTGGCCCGACCGCTGCGCGCGGCGATCGAGTCCCACGCCGCTGCCGAGCTCAGCGAACCGCGGGACGCCGAAATCGTCGCGGTGATCGCGCCGGCCATCGACGGTGCCGGCGCGCAGCGGGCCGCCGAGGCGCTCACGGGCCTGGCCGCGGCCGGCCTGCTCGACTACGCGAACGCGCCGGGCCCCCGCTGCCACACCGTCTGCCTGATCACCGTCGCCGCCGACCGCGTCGGCCCGCGTGACGCGCCGTCGTCGGCCGGCCACGCGGCGTTGGCCGCGATGCACCGCAGCGCCGGATTCGAACACCCCGAACGGAGTTTCACCCACCTGGACCTGCCGTCGTGGGAGTTGACGCCCGCCGCCGGCTCCACCGCCGTCGACGCCGTGTTGTCCGGCGCCGGCGAACTCGCGCTGCGCGGGCGCGCGCTGTTCGAGCGCTCGTTGCGCGACGCGCCCGCCGCTGCGCACTGGACACTCGACTCCGGGCTGCTCGACGACGTGGTCATCACCGGTGGTGCGGGCGCCATCGGTCTGCACTACGCCCGCTACCTCGCCGAGCGCGGCGCGCGGCGCATCGTCCTGGTGAGCCGCCGCAGCGCGGATCCCGGAGTGCTGAGGGCCTTGGCGGCCGAATACGGCACCGAGCTGGTGCCCGCGCCCTGCGACCTCACCGATCGGGCCCAATTGGCGCTCACCGCAGGACGATACGCAGCCGCCGGTGCGTCGCTGGTCGTGCACGCGGCGGGCGGCGCCGGCTTCCGCGCGGGCGCCGTTCTGACGGAGGCCGCCCTCGCCCAGGCCTTCGCCGCCAAGGTCGTCGGACTGGCCCACCTCGCCGAACTGTGGCCGGTGCGCGCCGGCGCGCGAATGCTGTTGTGCTCGTCGGTGTCCGGGCTGTGGGGCGGGCGCGGACATGCCGCTTACTCGGCGGCCAACCGCCTGCTGGACCATATGGCCGCCGAACTGCGCGCCGCGGGCCGGCACTGCGTGTCGGTGCGGTGGGGCCTGTGGCAACCGTCGTCCGGCGGTGAGTCGGGCCGGGGCATCCTGGATGCGGCCGAGGTGGAAAACATCGAGCGTTCGGGCCTGCGGCCGATGACGCCGCGGGACGCGATCGAGGCGAGCCTGCGTGACTGGCACGAGGACCCGCTGGTGTTCGCGGCCGACGCGGCCCGGCTGCGAATATTCCTGGGCGGCAGGCGGCCCGAATCGGCCGAACGTCGCAGCGCCGCAGAGCTTCCGGTCGTCGAGGTGGTGCGCGGCCAGTTGGCGGCCGTCCTCGGGATCGAACGGGCCGGCGAACTGAACCTCGGCGAATCGCTTTTCGACCTGGGCGTCGACTCGATGCTGGCGCTGGACCTGCGCAAGCGCCTCAAATCGACGATCGGCCGAACGGTGTCGCTGGCGACACTGATGGGCGACATCACCGGCGCCGAGCTTGTCGAACAACTCGAGGGCGCCGACGAGCGCTCCGGCACAGCACAGAAGGTGGACGTTTCGCGTGACTGACATCGCCGACACCGGCGCCCGCCTGGAACTGCTTCGGCGCCGGCTCGCCGATCGCGGCCTCTCGGCCGACACCGGGGAGACCGACGCGTCCGCCGACGACCAGCTCTCCGACGGCCAGGCCCGAATGTGGTTCGTACACCTCGCCGACCCCAGCGGCGCGCTGCTCAACGTGTGCGTCTCGTACCGGATCACCGGTGACATCGACCTCGCGCGGCTGCACGATGCCGTCGACGCGGTCGCCCGCCGGCACCCGATCCTGCGCACCACCTACAGCGTCGGCGACGATGGCACCCCCCGGCCGGCCGTGCAAGACGATCTCCGCCCGGGCTGGGCGCAACACGACCTGACCGACCTGTCCGAACACGCGCGCCGGCTTCGGCTCGAGGTGCTCGCCCAGCGCGAATTCTCCACCCTTGTCGACCTTTCCAAAGACGCGCCGCTGCGGATCACCGCCGTGCGCATCGCGGCCGACGAGCACGTGCTGCTGTTGGTGGCCCACCACATCGCGTGGGACGACGGCTCGTGGCGAATATTCTTCCGCGACCTCACTAATGCCTACGAGGGCGCCGAGCTGGCGCCCCACCGCCACACCTCGGCGCCGGCTGTGCCCTCTGTGCCCGACACCACCAAAGCCGACCTCGACTACTGGCGCGCCGTCATGGCCGACCCGCCGGAGCCCCTGGAGCTTCCCGGCCCGGCCGGCACGACCATGCCGACCAACTGGCGGGCGGCGCGCAGCGAGCTGCGGTTGTCCGGCGACACCGCCCAGCGGGTGATCGCGATGGCGCGCGACACCGGCTGCACCCCATACATGGTGCTGCTTGCCGCCTTCGGCGCCCTCGTGCATCGCTACACCCACAGCGACGACTTCCTGGTGGCCGCGCCGGTGCTCAACCGCGGCGCCGGAACCGACGACGCCATCGGTTATTTCGGCAACACGGTGGCGCTGCGGCTGCGACCCCGGCCGGCGATGAGCTTTCGCGAGTTGCTCAAGTCCACGCGCGACGTGGCAACCGGAGCGTTTGCGCACCAACGGGTCGGCCTCGATCGTGCCGTGCGCGAACTGAACCCCGATCGTCGCCACGGCGCGGAACGGATGACCCGGGTCAGCTTCGGATTCCGCGAGCCGGACGGCGGCGGGTTCCGCCCACCCGGCGTCGAGTGCGAGCGCTACGGTCTGCGCAGCAACCTCACCCAGCTGCCGCTGGGCTTCATGGTCGAATTCGACAGCACCGGTGCGCTGGTGGAGGCCGAACACCTGCTGGAGATCCTCGACCCGGCGCTGGTGCGCCAGATGCTGCATCACTTCGCAGTGCTGCTGGACGACGCACTGGCAGCACCGGACCGGCCGCTGGCCGGGCTGGCGCTGCTGGACGAGGCCGACGCCGCCTGGCTGCGTGAGGTGTCGCACGGCGAGGCGTTCCAGACCGCCCCCAAAACCCTGGCCGACCTGGTCTGCGAGCAGGCCGCACGGACCCCCGACGCCGTCGCCGTCGCCTACGAAGGCCGCCGGTTCACCTACCGCGACATCAATGAGGCGGCAAACCGGTTGGCGCACTGGTTGATCGAGAAGGGGATCGGCAGCGAGGACCGCGTGGCCGTGCTGCTCGACAAGTCGCCGGACCTGGTCGTCACCGCGGTCGGCATCGCCAAGTCCGGCGCGGTGTACGTACCGGTGGACCCCACCTATCCGCGGGATCGGCTCGAGTTCATCCTCGACGACTGCGACGCGAAGCTGGTGCTGCGCGAGCCGGTGGCCGGCCTCGCCGCGTACCGCGCCGACGACCCCACGAACGCGGATCGGCTCCGGCCGCTGCGGCCGGAGAACACCGCGTACCTGATCTACACGTCGGGCACCACCGGGTTGCCCAAAGGCGTTGCGGTGGCGCACCGTCCGGTCGCCGAATACTTCGTCTGGTTCAAGGGCGAGTACGGGGTGGACCACACCGACCGGCTGCTGCAGGTCGCCTCGCCAAGCTTCGACGTGTCGATCGCCGAGATCTTCGGGACGCTGTCCTGCGGGTCGCGAATGGTGATCCCGCGCCCCGGCGGCCTCAACGACATCGGCTACCTGACCGCCCTGTTGCGCGACGAGGGGATCACGGCAATGCATTTCGTGCCCTCGCTGCTCGGCCTGTTCCTGTCACTGCCCGGCGTCAACCAGTGGCGGACGTTGCAGCGGGTGCCCATCGGCGGCGAACCGCTGCCCGGCGAGGTGGCCGACAAGTTCCACGCGACATTCGACGCGCTGCTGCACAACTTCTACGGTCCGACCGAAACCGTGATCAACGCCAGCCGGTTCAAGGTCGAGGGCCCGCAAGGCACCCGCATCGTGCCGATCGGCCGGCCCAAGATCAACACGACGATGCACCTGCTCGACGATTCGCTGCGACCCGTACCGGTCGGCGTGATCGGCGAGATCTATCTCGGCGGAACGCATCTGGCGCACGGATACCATCGCCGCGCCCGGTTGACCGCCGAGCGGTTCGTGGCCGACCCGTTCAATCCCGGCGCCCGGATGTACCGCACCGGGGACCTGGCGCGCCGCAACGCGGACGGCGACGTCGAGTTCGTGGGCCGCGCCGACGAACAGGTCAAGATCCGCGGCTTCCGGATCGAACTGGGTGACGTTGCCGCGGCCATCTCGGTCGACCCGACGGTCGGGCAGGCGGTCGTGGTGGTCAGCGACCTGCCGGGACTCGGCAAGAGTCTGGTTGGCTATGTGACGCCCGCCGCGGGAACGTCCGAGGTCGACCTCGACCGCATCCGGGCCCGCGTCGCCGCGGCGCTGCCCGAATACATGGTCCCGGCGGCATACGTTGTGCTCGACGAGATCCCGATTACCGCGCACGGCAAGATCGACCGTGCCGCGCTGCCGACCCCGGAGGTGAGTTCCGGTGCGGAGTTCCGCGAACCGGCATCGGCCACGGAGCGGCGCCTTGCCGAACTGTTCGCCGAGTTGCTCGACCGCGACCGGGTTGGCGCCGACGACTCGTTCTTCGACCTGGGCGGCCACTCGCTGCTCGCGACGAAGTTGGTCGCGTCGGTCCGTAACGCGTTCGGCGTCGACGTCGGCGTGCGCGGGGTTTTCGAACTCGCGACGGTGGCGCGGCTGGCCGCGCACATCGACGCCACGGATCAGGCGTCGGCGCGGCCACGGCTGACCGCGCTGGACCGCAGCGGGCCGGTTCCGCTCTCGTCGTCGCAGCTGCGCAGCTGGTTCACCTATCGCTTCGACGGGCCCAACGCCGTCAACAACATTCCGTTCGCGGCGGCGTTGCGGGGTCCCTGCGACACCGACGCGCTGGCGGCGGCCGTCACCGACGTCGTGACCCGGCACGAGATCCTGCGCACCACCTACCGCGAGATCGACGGCGTCCCGCACCAGATCGTCCACCCGCCCGCCGAGGTTCCGGTGCGCCGCGCCAACGGGCCCGACGAGGAATGGCTTGGGGCCCAACTGGATACCGAGCGCCGCTACGTCTTCGACCTGGAGACCGACCTGCCGATCCGGGCGGCGGTGCTCGGCACGCCGGACCGCAACGTCCTGTCGGTGGTGATGCACCACATCGCCGGCGACCACTGGTCTGCCGGTGTGCTGTTCACCGACCTGCTGACCGCGTACCGCGCCCGCCGCGGCGGTCGAGCCCCAGAGTGGGAACCGCTGCCCGTGCAATACGCCGATTACGCCGCATGGCAGGCGGCGCTGCTGGAGGACAGCGCCGGCATCGCCGGACCTCAGCGCGACTACTGGACCCGCCAGCTCGAGGGGATGCCGGACGAAAACGGCCTGCGCCCAGACTTTCCCCGGCCGGCCGCGCTGAGCGGCGCCGGTGCTGCCGTCGAGTTCGGGTTCGGCGCCGCGACCCGCACCAAGCTGACCGCCCTGACCCGCGAGCTCGGCATCACCGAGTTCATGCTCCTGCAGGCCGCCGTTGCGGTGTTGCTGCACAAGGCCGGCGGCGGCCCGGACGTCCCGCTCGGCACCCCGGTCGCCGGGCGCAACGAATCCGACCTGGACCGCCTGGTCGGGTTTTTCATCAACATCGTGGTGTTGCGCAATGACCTGCGCGGCAACCCCACCCTGCGCGAGTTGCTACAGCGGACCAGGGACATGGCTTTGGCCGCCTACGCACATCAGGACCTGCCGTTCGACCAAGTGGTGGACGCCGTCAGGCCCGCCCGGTCGCTGTCGCGCAACCCGTTGTTCGACGTGGTGGTGCACGTTCGCGAACAGTTGCCGCAAGACCGGGTGATCGACAGCGGACCCGACGGAGACACCACGTTCACCGCGCTGGAGCCGGACTTCGACGTGGCGCACGCCGACATGTCGGTCAACTTCTTCGCGTCCGACGACGGCTACCGCGGCCACGTCATCTATCGCCCCGAGCTCTACCGGCGCGCCACCGCGGAACGGTTCGCCCAGTGGCTGATCCGCGTCATCGGCGCGTTCGCCGACGACCCCGATCAACGGTTGCGCGACGTCCAGATCACCGACGCGCACGAAAGACAGCGCATTCTGGCCCGGGCCACCGCGGGCGACGGGGCCGCTCGGGTGTACCTGCTGGACGCCTGGCTGAACCCCGTCCCAGCCGGGGTGGTGGGCGACGTCTACTACGGTGGCGGCCCCGCGGTCATCGGCCGGCTGGCGCGGGCTTCGCTCACCGCGACCCGCTTCGTCGCCGATCCGTTTGCCGCCCAACCGGGTTGGAGGCTGTACCGCAACGGCGAACGCGGCATGTGGACCGACGACGGTCAACTCCAGTTGGTCGCCGACATCGACCGACCCGCACCGACGCCGGCACCCCGGGGCCCGGCCGAACCGCCCGACACCGCCACCGAGCGGGCGCTCGCCGAAATCCTCGCCGACCTGCTCGACACCGCCGAAATCGGCCGGCACGACGAATTTTTCAATCTCGGCGGGGACAGCATCCTCGCCGTGCGGGTTGCCGCGCGGGCGCGCGACGCCGGACTGCCGCTGACCCCGCGGATGATCTTCGAACACCCCGTGCTCCACGAGCTCGCCGCCGCCCTGGATGCCAAGGCGACGGCCGAAACCCAACCCGAGGACGGCGGCTCCCACGCGCCGATGAGCACTTCGGGGCTTTCCGCCGACGAGCTGGCGGCCCTGACCTCGTCCTGGGGTGATCGGCCGTGACCCGAGCGGACCCGCGGCCGGCCATCGAGGATGTGATGGCGCTCAGCCCCCTGCAGCAGGGGCTGTTCTCGATGGCGACGCTGGCCTCCGAAGACGGCTCAGGCGCCGACCCGTACGTCATCGCGATGGCCGCCGACGTGGGGGGCTCGCTCGACGTCGCGCTGTTGCGCGAGTGCGCCGCGACGCTGCTGATGCGGCATCCTAACCTGCGGGCAAGCTTCATCCACGGCGACCTGAGCCGGCCCGTCCAGGTGATACCGAGCAGCGTCGAGCTGTTGTGGCGGTGCGTGCGCGCCGATCCGGACGAGGTCGAGGCGCTGGAAGCCGAAGAGCGCCAACGCCGTTTCGACGTGGGTCGCGGCCCACTGATCCGGTTCCTGCTCATCGAATTGCCGGAGCAGCGGTGGCATCTGGTCATCGTCGCGCACCACATCGTCATCGACGGGTGGTCGCTGCCGCTGCTGGTGTCCGAACTCCTGGCCCTGTATCGGGCCGGGGGAGACGCCGCCGCGCTGCCGCCACCGCCGCGGCCGTACCGCGACTACATCGGCTGGCTGGCCAACCGGGACCAGGCGGCCAGCCGCGCCTTGTGGGCCGAGCACCTCGGCGGCACGGACGGGCCCACCCTGCTCTCGCCGGCGCTGACCGCCACCCCGCCGGCGGCGGGTGTACCGCGACGCACCACGCTGCGCCTCGATCCCGAGGCCACCGCCGCGCTGGCCGACGCCGCCCGCACCCGCGGGGTCACCCTCAACACACTCGTCCAAATGGCTTGGGCGGCAATACTATCGGTCTTCACCGACCGCGACGACGTGATGTTCGGGGTGACCGTGTCGGGCAGGCCGGGCGAACTGCCGGGCGTCGAATCGATGGTCGGCATGTTCATCAACACCGTCCCGTTGCGGGTCCGCCTGGACCCGCGCAAGCCCGCCGGAACGCAATGCCTTGCGTTGCAACGCGAATCCGCCGCGCTGCGGGACCACAGCTACCTGGGTCACGCCGAGCTGCGAGCCATCGCCGGTGTCGGTGAGATGTTCGACACGCTGCTGGTGTACGAAAACTTCCCGCCCGGTGAGGTCGTCGGGGCCACCGAATTCGTCGCCAACGGCGCGACCTTCCGTCCGGTGGCGCTGGAGAGCGTGTCGCATTTCCCGGTGACCATCGCCGCCCACCCGAGCGCCGACGGGCTCACGGTGCTGGTCGAGGTGCTCGACGGTGCGCTGGGCGCGACCGCGCCCGAAGACCTCGGCAACCGGCTGCTGGCGGTTGTGCAGCGGTTGGTGGACAAGTGGGACCGGCCACTGCGCGAGGTCGACATCCTGCTCGACGGCGAACGCGAACCGGGCGCCGCGGACCTGCCGGAGGCGCCCGCACTAGCGGTGCACGCCCGCTTCGCCCAAATCGCCACCGCGCAACCCGATTCGACGGCGGTCAGCTGGGAAGACGGGCGGCTGACCTACGGCGAGCTCGACGCGCTTGCCGATCGGCTGGCGGCCGCACTGCAGCGCGCGGGCGCGGCCGGCGAGACCCCGGTGGCGATCATGCTTCGCCGCGGCCCGCTCTACGTGGCCGCCATGCTGGCCGTGCTCAAAGCCGGCGGCCTGATCGTGCCGCTGGACCCGGGCATGCCGGGCGAGCGGATCGCCGAGATCCTGCGCCAGACGTCGGCCCCGATCGTCATCGACGAGGACTTCGTCGCCGATGCAACCGCCCAGAGCGCCGATTACCGAGCCGTCGCCGTGCCGCCGGACCATGCGGCCTACGCCGTCTTCACCTCGGGCACCACCGGCGCACCGAAGGGCGTCATCGGTACGCACCGCGCGCTTGCGGCGTACATCGACGACCACATCGAGCGCGTCCTTCGGCCCGCCGCCGCGCGCATCGGGCGACCGCTGCGCATCGCGCACGCCTGGTCGTTCACCTTCGACGCGGCGTGGCAGCCGTTGGCGGCCTTGCTCGATGGGCACTCGGTGCACGTCGTCGACGACGAGCATCAACGTGACGCCGAGATGCTGGTCGACGTGATCGACCGCTTCGGCCTGGACATGATCGACACCACGCCGTCGATGTTCGGCCAGCTGCACAACGCGGGGCTGCTGGGTCGCGTGCCGCTGGCGGTGCTCGCGCTCGGCGGCGAAGCCCTCGGCGTCGCCGCGTGGCGGGCGATCCAAACCGAATGCGCCCGAACGGCGATGACGGCCTTCAACTGCTACGGACCGACCGAGACCACGGTCGAGGCCGTCGTCGCGGCCATCGGCGAGCACGCCCGGCCGACCATCGGACGTCCGACCCGCAGCACCCGCGCCTACGTCCTCGACGCCTGGCTGCGGCCGGTACCCGACGGGGCCGCCGGCGAGCTGTACCTGGCGGGCGATCAGCTGACCCGCGGCTACCTCGGGCGCGCGGCCGAAACCGCAACGCGTTTCGTCGCCGAACCGAACGGCCGGGGCGCCCGGATGTACCGCACCGGAGATGTGGTGCGCCGCATGCCCGACGGTGGCCTCGAGTTCCTCGGGCGCAGCGACGACCAGCTCAAGATCCGCGGTTTCCGCGTCGAGCCCGGCGAGATCGCGGCCGTGCTCTGCGGCGACGACCGGGTGCGCGGCGCCCACGTGATGGTCCGACACCACGCCCATGGGCCCCGGCTGACCGCCTATGTGGTGGGCGAGCCCGACCGGCCGGCGGTGGCCGAACTGCGTGCGATGCTGCTCGACCGGCTGCCCCGCTACCTGGTTCCCCATCACATCGTCGTCGTGGACGAGTTGCCGTTGACGTCGCACGGCAAGATCGACGAAAAGGCTTTGGCGGCAATTGATGTCGCCGACGGTCCCGCCGTCCCGCCCGATACGCCGACCGAGGCGGCGCTGGCCCGGGCGTTCACCGACGTGTTGGGCGGCGCCGACGTCGACGTCACGGCGAGCTTTCTGGAGCTGGGCATCGACAGCATCTCGGCCCTGTCGGTCGTGCAGGCCGCCCGCCGTCGCGGACTGGCGCTGCGGGCGCGGTCGATGGTGGAGTGCGACAGCATCCGCGAACTCGCGGCGGCGATCGACTCCGACGCCGCCCGGCACGCGACCCCGAACGGCGCCGAAGAGTCCGGCGAACCGATCCCGGTGTTGCCAAGCGTGCATTGGCTCTACGAGCACGGCGATGCCCGACGGCTCGCGCAGACCGAAGTCATCAGGCTGCCGGACACGATCACCCGAGACGGTCTGGAGGTGCTGCTGCGCGCGGTCCTCGACGGGCACGAGGTGCTGCGATGCCGGCTGGACCGCGACGCCATGACGCTTGTCGCACAACCGAACGTCGACATTTTCAGCGAGGCGTGGGTGGGCGGCGACCCCACCAATGATGTCGCCAAACATGTCCTCGAGGCGGTGGAGAGCCTCGACCCACAGGCCGGTCGGCTGCTGTCCGCGGTGTGGCTGCGCCGAGCGGACGAGCCCGGGCTGCTGGTGCTGACGGCCCATGTGCTGGCGATGGACCCGGCCTCCTGGCGCATCGTGCTGGGCGAGCTCGATGCCGGCCTGCACGCCCTGGCCGCGGGACGCGCGCCTGTGCCGGTCCGCGAACACACCACCTACCGGCAGTGGTCACGCCTGCTCGCCGAGCGGGCGAAAACGCTGACCACTGAAGCCTTTTGGGCCACCGAATTGCGCGGCGCCGATCCGCCGCTGGGCGGACGTCGGCTGCGGCCGCAGACCGACCGGGCCGGCGACCTGGCGGTCAGCGTCTCAGCCTGCGGGCCCGAGCTCACCGGGCGGCTGCTCGCGGCGGCGCAGCCGACGGGCGAACTGCTGATCACCGCGGCCGCCCGGACGGTGACCGCGTGGCGACGGCGACGCGGTCAGGACACCCCGGCCCCTCTGTTGGCGCTGGAGACGCACGGCCGCACGGAATTGGGAATCGATACCGATACCGGCGACACCGTCGGGTTGCTCAGCGCGATCTACCCGTTGCGCATCCACTCCGACGGGCCCAGCGACCTGGCCCGAATCCCCGGCAGCGGTGTCGATTACGGCCTATTGCGTTACCTGCGGCCCGATACCCGGCTGCGCGAACTTCCCGAACCGCAACTGCTGCTCAACTACCTCGGTAACCTCCACGTCGGCGTTGGGGACCTCGAGCTGGACCGCGAGCTGATGGCCGAGGTCGACCGGGTGCCCGAGCCCGACCAGGCGGTGCGCCACGAACTGACCGTGGTTGCCGGCATCCTCGGGACCGGTGCCGACCGCGTGTTGGCCACCCAGTGGCGAGCGCTGCCCGACATTCTGGGACAGGCGGAAATCGTAGAGCTGCAAGGACTTTGGACCGAGACACTGCGGGAGATGGCGGAATGAGCACACTTGCGATCCTCGGTGCCGGAGCCAAGGCGGTGGCCGTCGCGGCCAAGGCATCGGCGCTGCGCGACATGGGCGTCACAGGAGTTGACGTCCCCGAAATCGTCGCGGTCGAACGCATCGGGGTGGCGGCCAACTGGCAGGCCAGCGGCGGATGGACCGACGGGGCGCATCGGCTGGGCACCAGCCCGGAAAAAGACGTCGGGTTTCCCTACCGCTCGTCGCTGGTGCCGCGGCGCAACGCCGAGCTCGACGAGCGGATGACCCGCTACAGCTGGCAGTCGTATCTGATCGCCACCGCGTCGTTCGCCGAGTGGATCGACCGGGGCCGCCCGGCGCCGACCCATCGCCGGTGGAGCCAGTACCTCGGCTGGGTCGCCGACCAGGTCGGCCTGAACGTGGTGCACGGCGAGGTCGAACGGCTTGCGGTCGACGGCGACCGCTGGGTGCTGCAGACGCACGAAACGACCGTGCACGCCGACGCCCTGATGATCACCGGCCCCGGGCAGGCCGAAAAGTCCTTGCTGCCGGGCAATCCGCGCGTGCTGTCGATCGCTCAGTTCTGGGACCGGGCCGCGGCGGACGACCGGATCAGCGCGGAACGGGTGGCGGTGATCGGTGGTGGTGAGACCGCCGCGTCGATGCTCAACGAGCTGTTCCGGCACCGGGTTTCCAGCATCACCGTCATCTCCCCGCAGGCGACGTTGTTCACCCGGGGCGAGGGGTTCTTCGAGAACTCGCTGTTCTCCGACCCCGCCGACTGGACCGACCTGACGCTGGACGAGCGCCGCGATGCGCTGGCGCGCACCGACCGCGGGGTGTTCTCGGCGAACGTGCAGGAGGCGCTGCTGGCCGACGACCGCATCCACCATCTGCGCGGCCGGGTCGCCCACGCCGTGGGCCGCGACGGGCAGATCCGGCTGACGCTGTTCACCAACCGGGGCAGCGAGAACCTCGAGACGGTGCACGGTTTCGATCTGGTCATCGACGGCTCCGGCGCCGACCCGCTGTGGTTCACCTCGCTGTTCGGTCAGGACGCCCTCGACTTGCTCGAACTCGGGTTGGGTGGCCCGCTGACCGCCGACAGCCTGCAGGAGGCGATCGGCTACGACCTGGCCGTGACCGATGTGACCCCAAAGCTGTTCCTGCCCAACCTTTCCGGACTAACCCAGGGCCCCGGTTTTCCCAACCTGAGCTGCCTCGGGTTGCTGTCCGACCGGGTGCTGGGTGCCGCTGGGCTGTCAGCGGGTTCCGGGACCCAACGAACGACGAGGAGAAGCGATGAGCACCAACCCCTTTGACGACGACGACGGCGCCTTCTACGTGCTGATCAACGGCGAGGAGCAGCACAGCCTGTGGCCCGCGTTCGCCGAAATCCCGGACGGCTGGCGCGCGGTCTTCGGCGAAGCGAGCCGGTCGGCGTGCCTGGACTATGTCGACGAGAACTGGGCCGACCTGCGGCCCAAGACGCTGCGCGAGGCAATGGCCGGCGACTGAGCGCCGGTAGCGTGCCCGTACCGTGACCCGCCCGAGACCAAGAACAGCGGGCGCCGGGGGCAGAATCACAACTCTTATGTCACCAGGGGGAGGACCTGACCAATGAGAACGAAACCCTTGAAGTCCTTGGCCATCGGCGCGATAGCGATGGGCGCGGCGGCCGTCGGCGTGACGTCCGTCGCTCCCGCCGCCGCCACACCGCTGCCGCAGGATCCGCCGCCGGCGCCGGGACTGCCGAGCCCGGAGCAGTTGTCCAACCTGTGCGTCCAAGCCACCGATCCCGGCGTGTCTTACACGACCAAGACCAACCTGGTCCAAAACGGCATCGCTCCGGACGAGGGCCACGTGGCAGACCACGACCTGCGGAAGGCGTACCGGAACGGAAACTTCCCGGAGACGTTCGCCGTAACGAACATTGCGCCGGCCGGCCCGAACGCGGCCCAGGCCGACGTGGCCATCTCGGGTCCGAGGTTCGCCGGGCCGGTCGAAAAGCACCTCGCGTTCGTCAACGAGGGCGGCAACTGGATCCTGCAGCACGACGCCGCGATCGCCCTGATACAGGCCGCCACCGCGACCAACTAGCAAAGCCGAGCAGCCTGTGCGCCCACATAGCGGGCGCACAGGTTGTTCACATGGCGTGGCCGTAACGTCTCGGTGCGCAAACACGAAACAACAATCGAAAAGACGCACATTGGCACGGTCCGTCGACGCGTGCCCGCCCAAGGGGGGACCATGAAAACCGTTAAATTCTTCGCCGGCGGTGCGGCAGCGCTGGCCGTCATCGGGGGAGCGGCCGCCGGCATCACGTCCATTGCGGCGCCGGGTGAGCAGGCCTCGGTGCGGCTGATCACGGTCGGCGCGCCGTTGCCGCTGGACCCGCCCCAGGCGGTGAACGTGCCGACGGCCAATCAGTTGACCGGCCTGCTGAATAGCCTTGCCGATCCCAGCGTTTCGTTCTCCAACAAGAGCAACCTAGTCGAAGGTGGCATCAGCGGGATCGAAGCGCACGTCGCCGACAAGAAGCTGCAGAAGGCGGCCAAGAACGGCGACCTGCCGCTGACGTTCGGCGTCTCCAACATCCAACCGACGGCGGCGGGGTCCGCGACGGCCGACGTGGCGGTCTCGGGTCCCAAGCTGACGTCGCCGGTGACCCAGAACGTCACGTTCGTCAACCAGGGCGGCTGGGTGCTGTCGCGCTCCTCGGCGATGGAGTTGCTGCAGGCCGCCGGTCAGTGATCGGCGCGCACGGCGCGCAGGTCTAGTTTGGCGATCCGATCGGGGTCGGCCAGCACGTCGATGCTGGCGACCAGCCCGTCGCGCACCACGAATCCCATGATGGCCGTGGGCCGCCCGGCAACGAATATGACCGCACCGGCGGCGCCGTTGACGATCGCCGGGCGCACCTCGCGCTCCGGTCCCCCGTAGCCGCGGGCGAGTTTGGCCACGGCCGTCGCGCCCTCGGCGCGGAATACGTTGGCGCCCTTGCCGAAATCGCCCCGCAACACGACGCCGGGATCGAGCACCGACACCAGGCGGTCAAAATCGCCGGCGCGGCCCGCGGCGAAGAACGCGTCGACGGCCTCTCGTTGCGCGGCGACCCCGCTGTCGGGGGCCGGATCGGCCTCCTGGATGCGCTGGCGCGCCCGGCTGGCCAGCTTGCGCGTCGCCTCCGGCGTCCGCTCGACAATGGGCGCGATCTCGTCGAACGGGACGGCGAACACGTCGTGCAGCACGAAGGCCAGCCGCTCCGCCGGCGGCAGCGTGTCGAGGACGACGAACAACGCCAGCCCCACCGCGTCGGCGAGCATCGCCCGATGTTCGGGATCGAATTCGCCCTCGGCATCGACGATCGGGTCCGGCAGCTGCCCGACCGGCTCCTCCCGGCCCCGCCCGTGCCGGTCGCGCAACGCATTCAGGCAAATGCGGGCCACCACGGTCGTCAGCCAGGCGTCGAGGTTCGCGATGTCCCCAGCGTTGGTGAGCCGCAGCCAGGCCTCCTGCACGGCATCCTGGGCGTCGTCGACCGAGCCCAGCATGCGGTAGGCGAGGGCGCCCAGCCTCGGCCGCGCCGCCTCGAAGCGCGCGGACAGCGAAGCGTCCGCCCCGGTCACGCGCGACCGGTCTCGGTCAGGGCGCAGACCCGGTTACCGGAGAAGCCGGAGGACCCGATGTCGAGCGCGATGTTGAACCGGGCGCGCAGGTTCCCCAGCGTGATGACGTGGGTCAGCCCGACGAGTTGCGGCGTGTCGAAGTGGGCGCGCAGCGCCTCGAAGAGCCCGTCGCTCACCTCGACCGGGGTCCGGCTGATCGCGGTGGCGTACTCCAGGATCAGCTTGTCGAGCTCCGAGAAACACGACGCGTTGCGGTAGTCGGCCATCCCGAGCAGCTCCTCGTCGGTGATTCCCCACTGGCGCGCGATCTGTGAACCCAGGTCGATGCAGTACTCGCAGCCCACCGTGGTCGCCGACTTCAACTCGGCCAGCGCGCGCTGGCGGGGGCTGAGGATATCCAGCTTCGACTCGGCCTGCTCCAGCTTGCCGTAGGCGTTGAGCAACCGCGGGATGTGCGCGTACATGCGCAGCGGTTCCAACATCCCCGCCGTCTGTAGGCCGGCCATCTGCGACAGCTTGCGCTTGGTGAAGAAGAAGGCGATCTTGGCGCCCAGCGTGGCGTCGCGGTCCGAGACTCCTTGCAGCCGAGGCATGGCGGTCCTCCTTGAATGTCGTCCTACTAGGTCGACACCGGGCGACGCCCAAACGTGACGGCTAGGCCTGCTGGCTCAGCGGCATATCCATGTCGAACACCCGGGCGTGCAGCACCGTGCGGTTTCGCAGCGCGGCGCGCACCGCACGGTGCAGGCCGTCCTCCAGGTAAGTGATGCCCCGCCAGCGGACGGCGTGGGGGAAAAGGTCGCCGTAAAAGGTGGAATCCTCCGACAGCAGGCGGTCCAGGGCCAGCACGGTCGTCGTCGTGACCAACTCGTCGAGCCGGATCTGCTGGGGCGGTATTTGGGACCAGTCCTTATAGGACAGCCCATGATCCGGATATGGCTTGCCCTCGCGCACGCCCTTGAAGATCATCGGCGGGCCTTCAACGATGTCCGCGAAGCGTCGCCTCGGCCCGACCGGTACATGCAGGACAGGCTAGCCGGGAACTCGCCGGAGTTCGCCGCCAGCCGACCGCTAATGGCGCTTGGCACCCTTTGCGACCCGTAAAATGGACGCAATCAAGGAGGAGGGAGCCGATGGGAAGCGCCGACGAGCGTCGCTTTGAGGTGCTGCGCGCCATCGTCGCCGACTTCGTCGCCACCAAGGAACCGATCGGTTCGAAATCATTGGTGGAGCGGCACAACCTTGGCGTCTCACCCGCCACGGTCCGCAACGACATGGCGGTGCTGGAGGCCGAGGGATACATCACCCAGCCGCACACCAGCTCCGGCCGGGTGCCCACGGAAAAGGGCTACCGCGAATTCGTGGACCGGCTCGACGACGTCAAGCCGCTGTCTTCGGCCGAGCGGAGCGCCATCCAAAGTTTCCTGGAATCCGGCGTCGACCTCGACGACGTGCTGCGTCGCGCGGTGCGCCTGCTGGCGCAACTGACCCGCCAGGTGGCGGTGGTCCAGTACCCGACGTTGTCGACGTCGACCGTGCGCCATCTGGAGGTGGTCTCGCTGACACCGGCGCGGCTGTTGATGGTGGTCATCACCGACTCCGGACGGGTGGACCAGCGCATCGTCGAGCTCGGTGACGTCATCGACGACCATCAGCTGTCCCAGCTGCGCGAGATGCTCGGCCAGGCCCTGGTGGGCAAGCGCCTTTCGGCCGCGTCGACCGCGGTCGCCGACTTGGCCGGGGAGCTGCACGGGCGCAGCGGGCTGGCCAACAACCTCAGCGACGCCGTCGGCCGTTCGGCGACGGTGTTGCTGGAGTCGCTGGTGGAGCACACCGAGGAACGCCTGCTGATGGGCGGCACCGCCAACCTGACCCGCAACGCCGCGGACTTCGGCGGCTCGTTGCGGTCCATCCTGGAGGCCCTCGAGGAGCAGGTGGTCGTGCTGCGGTTGCTGGCCGCCCAGCAGGAAGCCGGCAAGGTGACGGTGCGCATCGGCCACGAGACGGCCGCCGAGCAGATCGTCGGGGCCTCGATGGTGTCCACCGCGTACGGTCACTCCGATACCGTGTACGGCGGCATGGGTGTGCTGGGACCCACCCGGATGGACTATCCGGGAACTATCGCCAGCGTGGCTGCGGTTGCGATGTATATCGGCGAAGTGTTGGGTGCCCGATGACCGTGCCCCCGCACCGGAGTTTGTGGACGGCCGCGTAGCCGCGGCTTAAGACGTTTCAGGAGAGTCAGGCGTGGCACGCGACTATTACGGGCTGCTCGGCGTGAGCAGGAACGCCAGCGATGCGGAGATCAAACGCGCGTACCGCAAGTTGGCGCGCGAGCTGCATCCGGACGTCAACCCCGACGAGGCCGCGCAGGCGAAGTTCAAGGAGATCAGCGTCGCCTACGAGGTGCTGAGCGACCCGGAGAAGCGACGGATCGTCGACTTGGGCGGCGATCCGCTGGAGAACGCCGCCGCGGCCGGCGGCGGGTTCGGCGGCTTCGGGAACCTGGGCGACGTTTTCGAGGCCTTCTTCGGCGGCGGCTTCAGCGCGGGGTCGGCCTCGCGCGGTCCCATCGGGCGGGTCCGGCCCGGCTCGGACTCGCTGCTGCGGATGCGGCTGGACCTCGAAGAATGCGCGACCGGGGTGACCAAGCAGGTAACCGTCGACACGGCGGTCCTGTGCGACCGCTGCCAGGGCAAGGGCACCAACGGCGACTCCGTGCCCGTCCCTTGCGACACCTGCGGTGGCCGCGGCGAGGTGCAGACCGTGCAGCGTTCGCTGCTGGGCCAGATGGTGACGTCACGGCCGTGTCCCACCTGCCGCGGTGTCGGGGTGGTCATTCCCGACCCGTGCCACCAGTGCATGGGCGACGGCCGGGTGCGGGCGCGCCGGGAGATCAGCGTCAAGATCCCGGCCGGCGTCGGCGAGGGCATGCGCGTCCGGCTCGCCGCCCAGGGCGAGGTCGGGCCCGGGGGAGGGCCGGCCGGTGACCTCTATGTCGAGGTCCATGAGCAGGCCCACGACATCTTCGTCCGCGACGGCGACGACCTGCACTGCACGGTCTCGGTGCCGATGGTCGACGCGGCGCTGGGCGTCACCATCACCATCGACGCCATCCTGGACGGCACCAGCGAGATCACCATCCCGCCGGGCACGCAGCCCGGCACGGTCATCACGCTGCGCGGCCACGGGATGCCGCACCTGCGCTCGGGCGCCCGGGGCAACCTGAACGTCCACGTCGAGGTGGTGGTCCCGGCCCGCCTGGACCACCGCGACACCGAACTGTTGCGGGAGTTCAAGGACCGCCGCGGCCGCGATGTCGCCGAGGTCCGCTCGACGCACGCCGGCGGCGGGCTGTTCAGCCGGCTCCGCGAGACGTTTACCGGGCGCTAGTCCGCCTTCGTCTCATTTCGTCGAACGTGGGGTCTATGTACGAATTCAGGCCAGATTTCGTACCTAGCGCCCACGCTCGGTGGCGGCTGGCGTAGGAGAACCCATGGTGGCAACGCTGTTTTACGTTGACGCACTGCCCGACGCCGGCGAGCTGGCCGCCGTCGAGGGCGACGAGGGCTTCCACGCCGCCACCGTGCGGCGAATTCGTCCCGGCGAAGAACTGGTGCTCGGCGACGGCGCCGGAACCCTCGGCCGGTGCGTGGTGGAGCAATCGGGCCGCGACGGGCTGCGGGCCCGGGTCCTGGAGCGCTGGGCCGTGGAGCCACCGCATCCCGCGGTGACGGTGGTGCAGGCGCTGCCCAAGTCCGACCGCTCCGAGCTGGCGATCGAACTGGCCACCGAAGCCGGCGCCGACGCGTTCCTGGCCTGGCAGGCGGCCCGCTGCGTGGCCAGCTGGGAGGGCGCCCGGGTCGACAAGGGCCTGCGCCGGTGGCGCGCCGTCGCCCGTTCGGCGGCCCGGCAGTCCCGTCGGGCGCACATCCCGCCCGTCGACGGACTGGTGTCCACCGCGGCGCTGACGCAGCGGGTTCGCGACGAGGTGGCGGCCGGGTCCACGGTGCTGGCCCTGCACGAGTCGGCGACCGATCGCCTTGCGGATAACCATGTGGGCCAAGCGGATTCGGTATACCTGCTGATCGGTCCCGAAGGAGGCATCGCGCCCGACGAGATCGACGCGCTGACCGAGGCGGGCGCGGTCGCGGTCCGGCTCGGGCCGCAGGTGCTGCGGACGTCGAGCGCGGCCGCGGTGGCACTCGGGGCGCTGGGCGTGCTCACCCAGCGATGGGATCAACATGCGGATACACAATCGCCCGCGAACGAACCGTTGGGACACAGTCCTGACCGGCGGTAGACTGCAAGCCAGGATTTCACCACGTCAGGACCCCAGAAGGCAGGCATCGGAAACCACGTGACGCCCCGCGAGACCAGCGCTGCTGACGCAGCATCGACCTCCCAGGTTCGCAGCAGCATCAACGTTCCGCCCGATCTCGTCGTGGGCCTGCTCGGTTCGTCAGACGAAAACCTGCGCGCATTGGAACGCACCCTCAACGCCGATCTGCACGTGCGGGGCAACGCGGTCACCATCTCGGGAGAGCCGGCCGACGTGGCGCTCGCCGAGCGGGCGGTCTCCGAGCTCATCGCCATCGTGGCGGGCGGCCAGCCGCTGACGCCGGAGGTGGTGCGGCACAGCGTGGCGATGCTGGTCGGCACCGGCAACGAATCACCGGCCGAGGTGCTGACCCTGGACGTCTTGTCTTGGCGCGGCAACACGATCCGGCCCAAGACGCTCAACCAGAAGCGCTACGTCGACGCGATCGACGCGAACACGATCGTGTTCGGGGTCGGACCCGCCGGCACCGGCAAGACGTATCTGGCCATGGCCAAGGCTGTGCACGCGCTGCAGACCAAGCAGGTGAGCCGGATCATCCTGACCCGCCCGGCGGTGGAAGCCGGTGAGCGCCTTGGCTTTTTGCCGGGCACGCTGAGCGAAAAGATCGACCCGTACCTGCGGCCGCTGTACGACGCGCTCTACGACATGATGGACGCCGAGCTAATCCCAAAGCTCATGTCCGCGGGGGTGATTGAGGTCGCGCCGTTGGCGTACATGCGTGGTAGAAGTTTGAATTCTGCGTTCATCGTGCTCGACGAGGCACAGAACACCACCGCCGAGCAGATGAAGATGTTCCTCACCCGGCTGGGCTTCGGGTCGAAGATGGTCGTCACCGGCGACATGACCCAGATCGACCTTCCCGGTGGCGCCCGGTCCGGCCTGCGGTCGGCGGTCGAGATCCTCGACAGCGTCGACGACATCTGCATCGCGGAGCTGACGAGCGTCGACGTGGTGCGTCACCGGCTCGTCTCGGAGATCGTCGAAGCCTATGCCCGCTACGAAGAGCCCGGCTCGGGGATGAACCGGGCGGCCCGGCGGGCTTCCGGTGGTCGCAGCCGCCGATGAGCATCGAAGTCTCCAACGAATCGGGCATCGACGTCTCCGAAGCGGAATTGGTCAGCGTCGCGAAGTTCGTCATCGCCCGGATGGACGTCAACCCGAGCGCCGAGCTGTCGATGGTGCTGCTCGACACCGCCGCGATGGCCGACCTGCACATGCGCTGGATGGACCTGCCCGGGCCGACCGACGTGATGAGCTTCCCGATGGACGAGCTCGAACCCGGCGGGCGGCCGGACGCGCCCGAGCCCGGCCCCTCGATGCTGGGCGACATCGTGCTGTGCCCGGAATTCGCCGCCGAACAGGCGGCCGCGGCGGGCCACAGCCTGGGACATGAGTTGGCGCTGTTGACAATTCACGGCGTGCTGCATCTGCTCGGCTACGACCATGGCGAGCCGGACGAGGAAAAAGAGATGTTCGCTTTGCAGGACCGGTTGCTCGAAGAATGGGTCGCCGAACAGGTCGAGGCCTACCAGCAGGATCGCCAAGAAGAACGCGACCGCCGGTTGCTGGACAAGTCAAGGTATTTCGACAACTGAGCCCGCTATCCACGAAAATGGAATACGCCGGGTTCTGACGCACCTCCAAGATCCCTTGCGGTGCAAGTGATCTAGCACCGTGGGCGAATTGCTTAGCGTAAACACTGGAATATCCGCTCGAAATGGGCGTACGCTCTCGACACAATTTCATGTGCGCCCGCTTCACCGATATGTCGACGATCTGGCGGAAGGAATGCGATGTCGTATTTGGTGGCGGCCCCGGAGTTTTTGGCTTCGGCGGCAACGGATCTGTCCGACATCGGCTCGGCGCTGACCGCCGCGAATGCCGCGGCGGCGCCAACCACGGGAGTGGCGGCAGCCGCTGCCGACGAGGTTTCGGCGGCGATCGCGTCGCTGTTTTCCGGGCACGGACAAGCCTTTCAGGCGCTCAGCGCTCAGGCGGCGGCATTTCATTCCGAGTTCGTGCGGGCATTGAACGCCGCCGGGGCCGCCTATGCGGGCGCCGAGGCGGCGAGCGCCGTGCCGTTGCAGAGCGTGCAGCAAGACCTGCTGGGTGCCATCAACGCGCCCTTCCTGTTGCTGTCCGGCCGACCGCTGATCGGCAACGGCGCACCCGGCGCGGTTGGAACCGGTCAACCCGGCGGCAACGGTGGCTGGCTGATCGGCAACGGCGGCGCCGGCGGGTCCGGAATCAACTCGGCGGCCGGCGCCGGCGGTACCGGCGGCGCGGGCGGCGCGGGTGGGCTGTTCGGCTCCGGCGGTAGCGGCGGGGCCGGCGGGTCCGGTGCCACCATCGGCGGGACGGGCGGGGCCGGCGGGACCGGCGGGCTGTTCGGTGCCCCCGGCGTCGGTGGACGCGGGGGGCCTGCCCCCATCGCCGGGGCCGGCGGGGCCGGTGGATCCGCCCTGCTATTCGGCCCGGGCGCGCTTGGTGGGGTCGGTGGGGGAGGCAACACCACCGGTGGGGCCGGCGGGCCGGGAGGCCACGGCGGCCTGCTATTCGGTTCCGGCGGGGGCGGCGGCGCCGGCGGGCAAGGCGGGACCACCGGTGGGGCCGGCGGTAACGGCGGCAACGCCGGGCTGTTGTTCGGTGCCGGTGGTGCCGGCGGCGCGGGCGCGACAGACCTGGCTGCCGGGACCGGTGGCGCGGGCGGTAACGGCGGCAATGCCGGGCTGCTGTTCAGTCCCGGCGGGGCCGGCGGCAGCGGCGGGTTTGGCTTCACGACCGGCGGGGCCGGCGGAGTCGGCGGTAACGGCTTCCTGATCGGTGCCGGCGGCGTCGGCGGCGCCGGAGGGGACAGCGGCATCCTCGGCGGGGCCGGCGGGGCCGGCGGCAACGCCGGCATGCTGTACGGCACCGGTGGCGCCGGTGGCGTCGGCGGCGGTGGCGGAACCAACGGCGGTAACGGCGGTAACGGCGGCGTTGCGGTGCTGTTCGGCGACGGCGGTGAAGGCGGGGCCGGCGGCTTCGCGGGCACCGCCACCGGCGGCAACGGCGGCAACGGCGGCAACACGCTGTTCGGCTTCGGCGGTAACGGCGGCATCGCCGGGTTCGGCATCGGGACGGACGGCAAGGCCGGCAAGGCCGGAACCGGGTTGTTCGGCTAGGGGTTGTTCTAACGTGGGCGGCGCCGACCACCTAGGCTGACGATGCGCAGTTTGGGCCGCCGCACTTAGGAGCAAGCCACTATCTCAAGGTATTTCGACAGTTGACCGGGGTGTTCCAGCTGCTCGGTGCGATCGCCTTGATCGCGCTGGGCGGCCTCTTCGCGGCGATCGACGCCGCCGTCAGCACCGTCTCGATGGCCCGGGTGCAGGAACTGGTGCGAGAAGAGCGACCCGGCGCGGTGTCCCTGCTGAAGGTGATGACCGAGCGGCCCCGCTACATCAACTTGATGGTGCTGCTGCGCATCATCTGCGAGATCACCGCGACCGTCTTGTTGGTGGTGTTCCTTTACGACAACTGGGGCATCAAGTGGGGGTTGTTCGGTGCGGCCGCGATCATGGTGGTGACCAGCTTCGTCGTGATCGGAGTCGGACCCCGCACCTTAGGCCGCCAGCACGCGTATTCCATTTCCTTGGTGACGGCCCTTCCGCTGCGAGCGATTTCGTGGTTGCTGATGCCGCTCAGCCGCTTGCTGGTGGTCCTGGGCAACGCGCTCACCCCGGGCCGGGGATTGCGCAACGGCCCGTTCGCCTCCGAGATCGAACTGCGCGAGGTCGTCGACCTCGCGCAGCAGCGCGGCGTGGTCGCCGCCGATGAACGCCGGATGATCGAGTCGGTCTTCGAACTGGGTGACACCCCGGCCCGCGAGGTGATGGTGCCGCGCACCGAGATGATCTGGATCGAAAGCGACAAGCTCGCCAGCCAGGCGATGAACCTCGCCGTGCGCAGCGGGCATTCCCGCATCCCGGTGATCGGCGAGAACGTCGACGACATCGTCGGGGTGGTGTATCTCAAAGACCTTGTCCAGCAGGCGTTCTCGTCTCCCGACGGTGGGCGGGACACCAAGGTGTCGGAGGTGATGCGCCCGGCGGTCTTCGTGCCGGACTCCAAGCCGCTGGACGCGCTGCTGCGGGAGATGCAGCGCGACCGCAACCACATGGCCCTGCTCGTCGACGAGTACGGCGCGATCGCCGGCCTGGTCAGCATCGAGGACGTGCTGGAAGAAATCGTCGGCGAGATCGCCGACGAGTACGACGAGGCGGAAACCGCCCCGGTGGAAGACCTGGGCGACAAACACTTTCGGGTTTCCGCGCGGCTGCCGATCGAAGATGTGGGGGAACTCTACGACGTGGAATTCGATGACGACCTCGATGTCGACACCGTGGGAGGCCTGGTCGCCCTGGAATTGGGCCGGGTGCCGCTGCCGGGGGCCGAGGTGGTGTCGCACGGCCTGCGGTTGCGCGCCGAGGGCGGCCCGGACCATCGCGGGCGAGTGCGCATCAACACCGTGCTGCTGAGCCCGGCCGAGCCCGACGGCGCCAACGGGTCGACCGATGGGGAGGCCGAGTGACTGAGGAACTGGACGCCGAGGACGCCAAGCTGGTGGTGCTGGCGCGCGCCGCGATGGCCCGCGCGGAAGCCGACAGCGGCGCCGCGGTCCGCGACGCCGACGGTCGCACGTATGCGGCCGCACCGGTGGACTTGCCGACGCTGAAGCTGACTGGGCTGCAGGCCGCGGTCGCCGCCGCCGCCTCCAATGGGGCGACCGGCCTCGAGGCGGCCGTCCTGGTTGCCGGATCCGCCGACGATCCCGGCATCGTCGCGGTTCGCGAACTGTCGCCGACGGCCGTGATCATCGTCACCGACCGCGCCGGCAACCTGCTATGAGCGCCGATGCGCCCGAATTCCGTTCGGGCTTCGTATGTCTGGTCGGCCGGCCGAATACCGGCAAGTCCACGCTGACCAACGCCCTCGTCGGCGCCAAGGTGGCGATCACGTCGACGCGGCCGCAGACCACCCGGCACACCATCCGCGGGATCGTGCACCGCGACAGCTTCCAGATCATCTTGGTCGACACCCCGGGCCTGCATCGCCCGCGCACCCTGTTGGGCAAGCGGCTCAACGACCTGGTCCGCGATACCTACGCCGAGGTCGACGTGATCGGGCTGTGCATCCCGGCCGACGAGGCCATCGGACCCGGCGACCGCTGGATCGTCGAACAGATCCGAGCGGTCGCGCCCAAGACCACGCTCGTCGCGGTCGTCACCAAAATCGACAAGGTGCCCAAAGACCGGGTGGCCGCGCAGCTCGTCGCCGCCAGCGAATTGGTCGGCGGCTCAGCCGAAATCGTGCCGGTGTCGGCGGTAACCGGCGCGCAGGTCGACGTCCTGATCGACGTGCTGGCCGCGGCGCTGCCCGTCGGCCCCGCGTACTACCCCGACGGCGAGCTGACCGACGAGCCCGAAGAGGTCCTGATGGCCGAGCTCATCCGCGAGGCCGCGCTGGAGGGGGTGCGCGACGAGCTACCCCATTCGTTGGCGGTGGTGATAGACGAAATCAATCCGCGGGACGACCGGGATGATCTCATCGACGTGCACGCCATCCTCTACGTCGAGCGGGACAGCCAGAAGGGCATCGTCATCGGCAAGGGCGGCGCGCGGCTGCGGGAAGTGGGTACCGCCGCGCGGGCCCAGATCGAGAAGCTGCTGGGCACCAAGATCTACCTCGACCTGCGCGTCAAGGTGGCCAAGAACTGGCAGAGCGACCCCAAACAGCTTGGTCGGCTTGGTTTTTAGCCCTCAAGTTTTTTCTGCCTCGTAACGGGTAGCCGCCCAGCATGACGCAACCACAACTCGCACTGATAACCGGCGCGTCCAGCGGCATCGGGTTCGAACTGGCCAAGCAGTTCGCCCAACACGGCTACGACCTGGTCGTGGCGGCCGAGGACGATGTAATCCACGACGTACCCCAAAAATTGTCCCAGTACAGCGCCGCCGTGCAGCCGGTACAAGTTGACCTGCGCAATCCCGACGGGGTAGAGCACCTGTACCAGAGCACGATCGAAGGCGACCGCGTGCTGGCAGCGGCGGCGCTCAACGCGGGCGTCGGTCGCGGGGAGATGTTCCTCAAGAGTGAGCTGGCCGACGACCTCGCGATGGTCGATCTCAACGTGCGCTCGACGGTGCATCTGGCCAAGCTGGTGCTGCGCGACATGGCGAACCGTGACGACGGCAAGGTGCTTTTCACGTCGTCCATCGCGTCTCAGATGCCGGGTTCCTACCAGCCCGTCTACAACGCGTCGAAGTCGTTCATCCAATCGTTGGCCGAGGCGCTCCGCGACGAATTGCGGGACACCTCAATCACTGTCACGGCCCTGATGCCCGGCCCGACGGACACCAACTTCTTCGCCCGCGCCAAAATGGTCGATTCACTGATGGGCAAAATGCCCAAGGACGACCCCGCTCAGGTCGCCCGCCAGGGGTTCGACGCGCTGATGCGCGGCGATCAGAAAGTCGTTGCCGGCTCGGTCTTTTCGAAGTTGATGGGCGCGGCGAACCGCGTGCTGCCCGACGACGTCAAAGCCATCGGCAACCGCGTCATGTCGATGCCGCGCGGCAACGGCAACTGAGTCAGGCGAGCACCCGGATGGTCTCCATCGATGGATCGGCCGCGTCCGGGACGTTCATCCCGGCGCGCACACCGGAGCGCAAGTAGTCCAGCACCGCGTCATTGAGGCGTTCGCCGGGAACGACCGCCGGAATGCCGGGCGGATAGGGCGTGACCTGCTCGGCGGAGATCCGACCCGCCGCCCGATCGCTCGGCACCGCCTCGACGCGCCCGAAGAACGCGTCGCGCGGCAGGCAGACGTTCTCCAATTGCAACTCATCGGGCGACGGCAGGTCGATTTGCGGTGGGGGCTCGAAATCGTCGGCCGCCTTGCGCCATTCGGTCAGCGCCTGGGTGAGACGGTCGGCGGTCGTCTTGTCGTCGGCGAAGGACAGCGTCGCCAAGATGCGGCGGTGATCGCTCATCCCGATATCGACGTGAGCGTGCGCGCGCAGCCAGTCGGCGGCCTGGTAACCCGAAGTGCCCGTGGCCGCTACGTCCATCAGCACCTGCATTCGGTCCAGGTCGTGTGATGCCTGCACCCCGAGTAGCTCGTCGTCGAGCACCTCCACGTCGGGAATGCGTTCGATCTCGTCGCGCAGCTGATGCGCCAAATCGAGTGCGGCGCCGAGCAATTCGTGACCCTGTTCCACCATCTGCCGCCGCCAACCGTCGATCGCCGAATACACCAGCACGTTGGGGCTGGTGGTCATCAGCAGGTCCGCGCACGCCGAGAGGCGCTTCTGATCGATCAGATCGCCCTGCAGGTGAAACACCGAGCCCTGCTCGAAGCCCGCCCCCATCTTGTGCACGCTGACCACGCAGACGTCCGCACCGGCGTCCATCGCCCAGGTGGGCAGGTCCTCATGGAATGGCAGATGCGCACCCCACGCCTCGTCGATGATCAGCGGCTTGCCGCGCGCGTGGCACACCTCGGCGATTCCGGCGATGTCGGCGCAGGTCCCGTACGGGCTGGGGCTCACGACCAGCGCACCGGCGGCGTCGGGGTACTTCTGCCACGTCTCCTCCACCTCGTGCGGCGAGGGCGGATGCGAGAAGTGATGCTCGGCGTCCCAGCGAGGGGTGATCCAACGGGGCTGCACGCCGGAGAAAATCAGGCCCGCCACGATGGACTTGTGGCTGTCCCGGCTCACCAGCAGGCTGCCGTCACCGCCGGCCACCGCCATCATCGCCGCCTTCACCGACAGCGAACTGCCGCAGGTGGAAAACCAGGCGACCTCGGCGCCGACGGCGTCGGCCATCAGGTCCTCCGCCCGCTTCAGGAATTCGTTGCTGGTCTTGCGGTCATCGAGGCCGCCGCTGGCCAGCACGTCGTCGAGGAACGGTTCGCGACCCAGCACCGCCAGCACGCGGTCGTCGGCGCCGCGGCCCTGCCGGTGGCCCGGTGGCGTGAACCCGTAGCGGTTCTTGTCGCGGTAGTCGGCCAGCGCGTTCAGCAGTGGAGCATCGGATTGATCCATGGCAGGGGGATACCCGGGTTGCCGCGGGCTATGTGCGCACCCCGGCGCGACTATCTGCGCGGCGGCGCGCCGGCGGGCGGCGTGTCGCTGCCGGCGTGCCACCACACCGTCGGCTGCTTGGTCGACCAGCCGCAGACGGCCTCCAGCTCGGCGGCCAGCGAGATGAGCAGCCCCTCGCTGTTTGCCGGGCCCATCAGCTGGACGCCGATTGGCAAACCTTCGGAGGTGAACCCGGCCGGCACGTTGATGGACGGCCAACCCAAAAGGTTCCACGGCCACGTCAACGGGCACGCGGCGATCATGGCGCGGTCGGTGCCGAAGCCGCCCAACCGGTCGAAGGCGCGCGCCAGCGGCGGCGGCTGGGCGGTGGTCGGCGCGAGCACCACGTCGACGATGTCGAAGATCGAGCCGACCCGGCGCTGGTCGGCGGCTTCGTGGCGGCGCGCGCTGCGCAGGATCGCCTCGCCCATCACGTGTCCCACCCGCAGGTTGGACAGCGTGCGGGGGTCCCAGATGACGCCCTCGCCCAGCCGCTCCTCCCACTCCCGCAGCCCGGCGGTGGACCGGGCCAGGAAATTCCACGACAACCGCAGCCCGTAGTCGGGGTTGCCGGGTACGACGGTGTGGCCCAGGAGCTGCAGCTGCTTGCCGACGGCCCGGGTCGCGGCCAGGATCTCCGGGTGCAGCTTGGCCCGGAAACCGGTGTACGGGAACCGCGTTGACAGCGCGATGTTGAGCGGACCGGGCGCCTTCCCGACGTAGTCGGACGCGGTGATCGGGGGCGGTTTGTGCCGGTCGCCCTCGACGTTGCCGGCCGCGGCGTCCAGCACCAGCGCGGCGTCGGCCACGGTGCGCGCCAACACGCCGTTGACCGTGATCCCGTTGAACGCCTCCGGCAACGGCCAGGTGGAGATGCGACCGCGCTGCGGCTTGATGCCCACCAGGTGCGTCCACGCCGCGGGGATGCGCACGCTGCCGGCGCCATCGGAGCCGATCGCGGCGGTGACCAGGCCGGCGGCCACCGCGGCCGCGCTGCCCCCCGACGATCCACCCGGCGTGTGCCGCCGCGACCAGGGGTTGCGGGTGTGTCCGAACCCCGGGCCGCTGGTGAACGGCCACTGGCCCAGCTCGCAGGTGTTCGTCTTGCCCACGATCACCGCGCCGGCGGCTTTCAGGCGGCGCACCACCTCGGCGTCCTGGGTGGCGGGCGCCACGTATCCCTCGGTGCCGAACGCGGTCGGCACGCCCGCGACGTCGACGTCGTCTTTGACCGCGATCGGGATGCCCAGTAGCGGGGCGGTGTCGCCGGCCGCGCGTCGCCGGTCGGCCTCCGCCGCGTCGGCCAGCGCCGATTCGGTCAGCACCACCCGAAAGGCATTGAGCGTCGACTGGCTCGTGTGAATGGCGTGCAGCGAACGGCTCACCAGCGTGGTCGACGTCACCGCCCGGCTGGCCAGCTGGTAGAGCAGGTCGGTCAGCGTGGGCAGGCGCTGGCCGCCGGATCCCGAACCCGGGCCAGAAAGGGCCCCGAAAGCGGACCCGGAAGCGCCAATCACGGGGTACGAGACTAACGGCGCGGATACCCGGATTGTCGCGGCGGGGTGCAAAACTATTGTGATGCGGCTATATCGAGACCGGGCCGTTGTGCTGCGCCAGCACAAGCTCGGCGAGGCCGACCGGATCGTCACCCTGCTGACCCGCGATCACGGGCTGGTTCGCGCGGTGGCCAAGGGCGTTCGGCGCACCCGCAGCAAATTCGGCGCGCGACTTGAGCCGTTTGCTCACATCGACGCGCAACTGCACCCCGGGCGCAACCTGGACATCGTCACCCAGGTCGTCGCCATCGATGCGTTCGCCACCGACATCGTCAACGACTACGGCCGGTACACCTGCGGCTGCGCGATGCTGGAAACCGCCGAGCGGCTCGCCGGCGAGGAGCGGGCCCCGGCCCCGGCCCTGCACCGGCTGACGGTGAGCGCGCTGCGGGCGGTCGCCGACGGCCGCCGGCCCCGTGACCTGCTGCTGGATGCCTACCTGCTGCGCGCCATGGGCATCGCCGGATGGGCGCCGGCGCTCACCGAGTGCGCCCGGTGCGCGACGCCCGGCCCCCACCGGGCGTTTCATATCGCCGCCGGGGGCAGCGTCTGCCCACACTGCCGCCCGGCCGGTTCGACCACCCCGCCGCCGGGTGTGCTAGATCTGATGACCGCGCTGCACGACGGCGATTGGGAGGCCGCCGAGGCGTCGCCGCAATCGCACCGCAGCCACGTCAGCGGATTGGTGGCCGCGCACCTGCAATGGCATCTGGAGCGTCAGCTCAAAACGTTGCCGCTGGTGGAGCGGACGTATCAGGCCGACCGCACCATCGCCGAACGGCGTGCAACGCTGTTCGGGCAGGATATGGCCTGTGGTTGAGCGCAAGCCGAAGTCGACCGACTTCCCGCAACTGCCCCCCGCACCCGACGATTACCCGGTCTTTCCCGACAAGTCGACCTGGCCGGTCGTCTTCCCGGAGCTGCCGCCGTCCGCCGACGGTGGCCCACGCCGGCCGCCGCAGCACATTTCGAAGGCGGCCGCGCCGCGGATCCCGGCGGACCGCCTGCCCAATCACGTCGCGATCGTGATGGACGGCAACGGTCGCTGGGCCACCCAGCGTGGGCTGAGCCGCACCGACGGCCACCGGGCGGGCGAGGCGGTGGTGATCGACATCGTTTGTGGCGCAATCGAAATCGGGATCAAATGGCTCAGCCTGTACGCCTTTTCCACCGAGAACTGGAAGCGCTCCCCCGAGGAGGTTCGCTTCCTGATGGGGTTCAACCGCGACGTGGTGCGCATGCGCCGCGTCAACCTCAACACGATCGGGGTCCGGATCCGGTGGGTGGGTTCACGGCCCCGCCTGTGGCGCAGCGTCATCAATGAACTGGCGATCGCCGAGGCCATGACGGTCGGCAACGACGTCATCACGGTGAATTACTGCGTGAACTACGGCGGCCGCGCCGAAATCGCCGACGCCGCAAAGGATATCGCCCGGTTGGCGCAGGCCGGCAGGCTCAACCCGGAACGCATCACCGAGGCGACGATCTCGCGTCACCTGCAACGGCCCGACATCCCCGACGTGGACCTTTTCCTGCGGACGTCGGGGGAGCAGCGGTCCAGCAATTTCATGCTCTGGCAGGCGGCGTACGCCGAATACATCTTTTCCGACAAGCTGTGGCCCGACTACGACCGCCGCGACCTGTGGGCCGCCTGCGAGGAATACGCCGAGCGCAATAGAAGATTCGGGAGCGCCTGATGCCGTCACTGCAGGAGCGTCTGGCATCGATACTGCGCGACGTGCTTCCCGTCGACGAGGAACCTGACGGCGCACTCACGTTGCGCCACAACGGAACCCTGGCGTCGTTGCGGGTGGTGAACATCGCCGAGGACCTGGACTTGGTCTCGCTGACCCAGATCCTGGCCTGGGACCTGCCGCTGACCAAGAAGGTCGCCGACCAGATCGC
Source organism: Mycobacterium sp. E2327 (assembly GCF_001672675.1). Classification (NCBI taxonomy): domain Bacteria; kingdom Bacillati; phylum Actinomycetota; class Actinomycetes; order Mycobacteriales; family Mycobacteriaceae; genus Mycobacterium; species Mycobacterium sp. E2327. The sequence goes on along the minus strand of NZ_LZKE01000201.1, from coordinate 4,727 downwards.
CAAGCAGGCGCGCGACAGCAACTTCGGCAGCGTGACCGTGGTCGAAAAGGTCAATGACAAGGCGGTGCAACGCAACTCCGGCAAGGGCGCGTCCAAAACCGGCGATGTCATGCTGCGCTACAACTTTCCCGGCGGCGGGCTCACCGACGACGCGCTGCGCACGCTGATCCTGCTGGTGCTCGACACGGGCGCCGAGATCCGGCGTTCGGTGACGGGCTAGGACACGGCGGATTCGGCCGGCGCGACGGCTGCCGGTGCAAGGTCCTCGCGGGCGCCGGTGCGCAGCAGCGAGTGCATGAGGTTCGGGTCGTGATCGGCGGGCCGGGTCGAGTCGATGAATCGCTCGACGACCTCGACGAAGCGATCCGGGTGGTCGTGATGCGGCACGTGCCCGGACTTTTCGAAGATCGCCAGGCGCGACCCGGCGATCGCCGCGTCGGCCGTCCGGGCGTGGCTCACCGGGATGACGACGTCGTCCTCGCCCCAAATGATTTGCACGGGAACGGATTGCACCAAGTAGCTGCGATCAAGCATGGTGACGTATTGGCCGCGCCCGTCCACCACCGACCGCAGGGTGCGCGCGAACGCCGCCAACGCAGCGGGGTCGCGGAAACCCTCGAGCAGCCGCACGGTGTCGACGGCGTCGCGACCGAACTTGGTGGAACCGAGCAGGGCCTGAACGGCGCGGCCAAAGACCCGCATCGCGGGCAGCGCGCCCGGCACGCGCACCATGGCCAGCGCCTCGCTGCCCAACGGCATCGCGGCCAACCGCAGCGCGAAGCTGACGTCCGACTCGACGCCACCGGCACTGACCAGCACGAGGCGCTCGACCAGATGCGGGTACTGATAGGCGAACTGCATCGCCACGCCGCCGCCGAACGAATGCCCGACGACGGTGACCCGCTCGATGCCCAGCACGGCGAGCAGGTCACGCATCCCGTTGGCGAAGGCCGGCAGCGAGTAGTCGGCGCGCGGCTTGTCGGATTCGCCGTGGCCCAGCAGGTCCGGCGCGATGACGGTGAAGCGCTGCGCGAGCTTGGCGTGCACCGGCCCCCACGACTCGGACTTGTCGCCGACGCCGTGGATCAGCAGCAGGGCCGGCCCGGAACCGGCGATCCGGAAGGCGCGGCGGTAGCCGTGGATGGTGCGAAACTGCAGTGACGGTCCCTCGACGTCGCGCACCGGCCGCAGGTGGGGGGCGGGTTGCTTCCGCATCGTGTTCTCGCTTCCCTTGAGTTCTGGTTGCCTCGGCCCGTGGGCCACTCATGGGTAGGAGCACGCAACGGTCGCGTATCGGACGCTTTTTTCAGAACTTTTTTCGGTCAGACAAAACACGACGTCCGCACCGAGGCGGTTCAGCCTAGGACCCGCACTCCGAGCACGTTCCGAAGATTTCGATGGTGTGGCTGACGTCGGAAAAGCCGTGCTTGGCGGCCACTTGCGCCGCCCACTCCTCGACCTCGTGGTCGCCCACCTCGATGGTGGCGCCGCAGTGGCGGCACACCAGATGGTGGTGATGATGCTCCGAGCACCTGCGGTAGACCGACTCGCCCGTGTCGTTGCGCAGCGTGTCGACCAATCCGGCCGCGGCCATCGATTGCAGCGTGCGATACACGGTGGTCAGACCGATGTTCTCGCCGCGCCGGCGCAGCTCGTCGTGCAGTTCCTGGGCGGAACGAAATTCGTCGAGCGTCTCCAGCAACGTGGAAATCGCCGCGCGCTGGCGGGTGGCGCGCACGCTGGTGCCCGTCACTGGGTGTCCTCACTCGCGTGCGCGACCGCGTCCACGACGATGTGCGCCAGGTGATGGTCCGCGAGCCGGTAGAGCACCTCGCGGCCGGATCGCTCCCCGGCGACCACGCCGGCCGCCTTGAGGATCTTCAGATGCTGGCTGACCAGCGGCTGCGGCACACCGAGCGCGTCGACCAGTTCGTGCACGCAGCGCTGCGATTCGCGCAACTGCAGCACGATGGCGATCCGCACGGGTGCGGCCAGCGCGCGCAACAGCTCGCCGGCGGCGTCGAGGATCTCGCGTGACGGCGGCACGGGATATTCGGGAAATCTCCCGTGCTCAGCAGCGGCGCCGCCGTGCTGGTGAGGCATTCCGCCCAGGTCGGGGCGTGCGTCGTCGGCCGCGGCGGTCTGCGCCGGACCGGACTTAGGAAGGGGCACAGAGGAGGACATCGTCATCCGAGAGTCATCACCTCGAGAAGTGCCGGGTCTTGTGGAAGGGGCGCGACGGAGTCATGGTCGGCCGCCTTCCACTGTCACATGCATGATGACGCATGTCAAAGACCGGGGCGGCGGTCGATACCATGGCTGATGTTTTGCGGGCGGCCTTGCCGCCCACCTGTTTGCCCGGATCTTCGAGAGGGAGTGCACTGCCCCGTGGCGTCCGTCATCGACACAGTTGTCAACCTGGCCAAGCGGCGGGGCTTCGTCTTTCCCTCGGGTGAGATCTACGGCGGCACCAAATCGGCGTGGGACTACGGTCCGCTGGGCGTGGAGCTCAAGGAGAACATCAAGCGCCAGTGGTGGCGCGCGGTGGTCACCGGCCGCGACGACGTGGTCGGCATCGATTCGTCGATCATCCTTCCGCGCCAGGTCTGGGTGGCCTCCGGCCACGTCGAGGTCTTCCACGACCCGCTGGTGGAGTGCATGAACTGCCACCACCGGTACCGTCAGGACCACCTGCAGGAGGCCTACGCGGCGAAGAAGGGGATCGGCGACCCCGATTCGGTGGCGATGACCGAGATCGTCTGCCCGGACTGCGGCACCAAGGGCCAATGGACCGAGCCGCGCGAGTTCAACATGATGCTCAAGACCTATCTCGGGCCCATCGAAACCGAGGAGGGGCTGCACTATCTGCGGCCCGAAACCGCGCAGGGCATCTTCGTCAACTTCGCCAACGTGGTGACGACGGCCCGCCGCAAGCCGCCGTTCGGCATCGGGCAGATCGGCAAGAGCTTCCGCAACGAGATCACCCCCGGCAACTTCATCTTCCGCACCCGCGAGTTCGAACAGATGGAGATGGAATTCTTCGTCGAGCCGTCGACCGCCAGGGAATGGCACCAGTATTGGATCGACACGCGGCGCGAGTGGTACGTCGACCTCGGCATCGACCCGGAGAACCTGCGACTGTACGAGCACCCGAAGGAGAAGTTGTCGCACTACTCGGACCGCACCGTCGACATCGAGTACAAGTTCGGTTTCGCCGGCAACCCGTGGGGCGAGCTGGAAGGCGTCGCCAACCGAACCGACTTCGACTTGTCAACGCACGCAAAGCATTCCGGCGTAGACCTGTCGTTCTACGACCAGGTCAACGACACCCGGTACACCCCGTACGTCATCGAACCGGCGGCCGGCCTGACGCGGTCGTTCATGGCGTTCTTGATCGACTCCTACACCGAGGACGAGGCCCCCAACGCCAAGGGCGGCATGGACAAACGCACGGTGCTTCGGCTCGACCCGCGGCTGGCGCCGATCAAGGCCGCGGTGCTCCCGCTGTCGCGACACGCCGACCTGAGCCCCAAGGCCCGCGACCTGGCCGCCGAATTGCGCAAGAACTGGAACATCGATTTCGACGACGCCGGCGCCATCGGGCGCCGCTACCGGCGCCAGGACGAGGTCGGTACGCCCTTCTGCGTGACGGTGGATTTCGACTCGCTCTCCGACGACGCCGTGACCGTGCGCGAGCGCGACAAGATGACCCAGGACCGGGTGGCCATCGGCGCCGTCGCCGACTACCTGGCCGCGCGCCTCAAGGGTTGCTAGCCGCCCGGGCCCCGGGCGTAAATAACGCGATTAGGCCCGACCGCAATTTGTCGCCGCTATTGAGAAAATAATTCCAACAAGGTCAATTCGACCGGGTTTAGGAATTTGTACCTGCAAATCGCGCGGTGAGTCGGACGGCCGCACCGCGACTGACAAAACGGCGCTGGTACGCGACGGTTGACGTGCCGTGTTCGGATTAGATCAAGTTTGAGTAGTTGACTCGGTCAAGTCTATCTTTTCGATCGATTCAAGTTTAGAAAAAAGATGCTGTAGTTCGGCGATTTTTGTCTTACGATCCGGCAGTGGGCTGTGTTCATTTCCCGGCAGCCGCGGCGCCTGCCGCGGCCTGATGTAGGGGGTCGTGATGGTCCTCGACTTTTCCTGGCTGCCGCCGGAGATCAATTCGGCGCGGATATCCCGGGGGGCGGGTTCGGGGCCGTTGTTCTCGGCGGCATCGGCCTGGGACGCGCTGGCTTCGGACCTGTCGGGGGCCGCGTCGTCGTTCAACTCGGTGGTCACCGGATTGACCGGCGGGCCATGGACCGGTCCGTCGTCGGCCGCGATGGCGGCGGCCGCCGCACCGTACGTGGGGTGGTTGAGTTCAGCCGCGGCGCAGGCCGCGGCCGCGGCGGGCCAGGCCCGCGTGGCGGCGACGGCGTTCGAGTCGGCGTTGGCGGCGACGGTGCCCCCCGCGGCGGTGACGGCCAACCGTCAGCAATTCATGGCGCTGATCGCGGCGAACACCCTGGGCCAGAACACCCCGGCGATCGCGATGACCGAGTTCGAGTACCTGGAGATGTGGGCCCAGGACGTCGCCGCGATGCTGAGCTATCACGGCGGCGCGTTGGGTGTGGCCGCGGCGTTGCCGTCGTTCAGCCTGCCGCCCGTCGACCTCGCGGGGCTGGCGGCGTTGGCGGCATCGCCGCTGGCCGGGGTGGCGTCGCAGGTTGCCG
>NZ_LZKE01000200.1:0-16946 GCF_001672675.1 Mycobacterium sp. E2327 | reverse complement strand
TGTATCCGAATCTTGGCGAAGCTGTGTAGGCCTTAAGAAGCGCGAGCCGGGCGGGCTAGGGTCGGCTGGTGCGCAGGACCATCGACTGGGACGGCGACGCGGTCACGATCATCGACCAGACCGCGTTGCCGGCGGACTATCGCGAGCTCACCCTGCGCACCGTCGACGAGCTGATCGACGCGATCCGCCGCCTGGCCGTTCGCGGCGCCCCGGCGCTGGGTGCGGCGGGCGCCCTTGGCGTCGTCCTCGCCGTCCGAGAGGGAGGTGACGTTCGGGCGTCGGCCGAACGAGTCGCGAAGGCGCGACCGACCGCCGTCAACCTCAGCTGGGGAGTCGGGCGCGCTCTCGACAAGCTCGACGAGGGCGCCGACGCCGTGCTCGCCGAGGCGCTGGAAATCCTCGACGAGGACGAACGCCTCAACCGCGCCGCGTCCGCCCACGCCGCCGAGATCGTCCTGGAACTATGCGATCGCCGCCCGCTGCGGCTGCTCAGCCACTGCAACGCCGGGCACCTCGCCACCGTGGCCTGGGGCAGCGCGCTCGGGGTCGTCTGGCACCTGCACGAGCGCGGGCTCGTCGAGTCGGTGTTGGTCGACGAGACCCGCCCGCTGCTGCAGGGCGCCCGGCTCACGGCGTGGGAGCTGGCGCAGGCGGGCGTGCCCTACCGGGTGCAGCCGGACGGCGCCGCGGCGGCGGCGATGGCGCGCGGCCTGGTCGACTGTGTGCTCGTCGGCGCCGATCGGATCGCGGCGAACGGCGACGTCGCCAACAAGATCGGCACCTACGGGCTGGCGATCGCGGCGCATCATCACGGCGTGCCGCTCGTCGTCGTCGCGCCGTCGTCCACCGTCGACGCGTCGTTGGCCACCGGAGCGGAGATCGCGATCGAGGAGCGCGCGCCCGACGAACTCCGGACGTTCGCCGGAACTGCGATCGCCCCGCCGGACGCTGGCGTCTTCAATCCGGCCTTCGACGTGACGCCGGCCGCGCTCGTCTCCGCGGTCGTCACCGAGCGGGGCCGCTATCGGGCGTCGTGACGCTGGGCCGCGGTTTCAGGATCAGGCTCGCCACGACGGCGACGGCGCCGATGGCGACGCAGAGCCACAACCCGGAGTGGTAGCTGGCCGCGGTGCCCACCCCGACAACCGTTCCGGCCCAGGCGAACCCGAGCGATCCGCCGATGCCGTAGGAGGCATTCGCGATCCCGGGCAGCGATCCCGGCTCGTCCGCCGGCGCCTGCAAGACGCCCAGTGCGCTCATCGGGGTCAGCGCGATGGCCAGCGCTATTCCGAACAAGGCCATCAGGACAATGACCATCGTCCTGTCGAGTGCGAATACTGCGAGCAGCGCGGTGACGCCCACCGCGGCGACCAGCCCCGCCCGCAGCATCGTCACGAAACCGATCTTGGCGGCAAGCCGCCCGACCAGTGGCGCCACGACCAGCGACGCCAGCGAGCCGGGCGTGATGAACAGCACCGCCGTCGCCGTCCCACTGGCGGCGAAGCCGATGCGGTCGTTCTCGGCGATGGACGGGACGATGTAGCTGAGCACCACCATGAACGACGCGAAGACCAGGATGGTCACGGCGATCAGCGGCCATGCGTAACGCGAGGCCATCTGATCGATGTGGATGAGTGGTGTCGCGACGCGTCTCTCGACCGCGACGAGGCCGATGAAGGCCACGACGGCCGTCGCGATACACAAGACCATCAGCGGCGAGACCCAGCCCGTGTGATCACCGTTGGACACGTACAGGTTCAGGCCGGCGACCGCCACCGCGATCAGGACGGCTCCGGCCCAGTCCATCCGGCCCGGGCTTGTGCGACCGCGCTCGTCAGCGGGGACCGCCAGCCAGACCAGCGCGAACGCGCCGATGCCGACCACGAGGGTCAAGACGAAGATCGAGCGAAATCCGAAGCGGTCGACCATCACCCCGGCGAGTAGCGCGTCGACGCCGCCCACCCCGGCGTTGATCGCGGAAATGACGCCGCAGCACAGCCCGAATGCGGGGCCGCTGAGGCGTTCCCGCAGGATCAGGAAGGCCAGTCCGTAGGTAATGTTGGCGCTGCCCTGCATGACCCGGCCCACCATCACCACCGGCAGCGATGTGCCCACGACGCACAGCAGCGTCCCGATGCACACCAGGGCCAGGATGCCAACTAGGACGCGCTTGCGGCCGATGAAGTCGCTCCACCGGATCAGCACCACGTTTGCGATCGCCCCGGCGAGATAGAAGTAGGCGGACATCGACGCGTACGCGTGCGGGCCGAGATGCGTGTTGATGTCGCGGAACGCCGGGCCGAGCATGGTGGCGTTGAGCATGAACGACATCACCGACAGCGCCAGCGCGGCCACCATGAACACGGTCCGGCTCCGCGACAATGGGCTGACGCCATCGTCTTTCGTCGTCGTCGCCACCGTAGCTTCAACCATCGCAATCACGCCTCTCTCAAGAGTTGTTCTTGGGCAACGGCTTTCGGGCCGGCCGAGCGGGTCTTGGCGCGTGCGAAGCTGAGTACGGCCAAGCCCGCGGGGAGCAGCAGGGCGGCGCCTGCCGCCAGGATGGCCGTGATGCCGTGGCCGGTGCTGAGGTCGTGGTGTTGCAAGACCTCCAGCACGCTGCTCGACGCGGCGACCCCGACGCCTGCGAGTGTCACCAGGGACGTCAACGTGACGCCGGCGGCTTCGCCGGCCCGCTCGGGTGCCACGACCGCCTGGGTCGCCACCGTGGTGAACGCGTAGACCAGCCCCATGGTGAAACCACACGCGGTGAGCGCGGCGAGATACACCGCGAAGTCATCGGAGGCGGCCAGCGCCGCCAGCGACACCGCCGCCGCGATGCAGCAGATGCCCATCACCGCGAAGGGCGCGTTGCGGGACGCCAGGCGTCCGGAGATCGGGCCGCCGAGCGCCGCACCCGCAGACGGGCCGAGGAAGGCCAGCCCGGCCGCCAGTGGGTCGAGTCCACGCACCTGCTGCAGGTTCACCGTGGACATGAACACCGTCACCACGTACGCGATGTTGACCACCGTTCCGGCGACCACCAGGACGGTGAAGCGCGGGTTGCGCAGCAGCGACAGGTCGATCAGGGGGAAGCGCACTCGCGTCTCGACGGCGACGAACCCGCCGAGCAGGGTAACGGAGGCGACGAACACGCCGACGACGCTTGGTGACAGCCAGCCCCAGGTCGGCGCCCGGTCGAAGGCGAACGTGAAAAGCCCTATGCCCGTTGTGATCAGCGCCAGGCCCCGAATGTCCACGCGCCGCGGCACGGTCTCGTCGAAAGTCTCCGGGATCGCCCGCATGCCGATGAGGATCGCGATCGCCGATAGCGGGACCAGCATCCAGAACACCGAGCGCCAGCCCAGCGTCTGGGTCAGCAGCCCGCCCACCAGCGGACCGGCCGCGTTACCCAACCCGGCGATACCGTAGGCCAATCCGATTGCGCGGCCTGACTTTTCAGCGGGCAGGGTGTTCGTCAGGACGCTCACCGACACCGGAAAGATGAGGGCCGCTCCCAGCCCCTGTACCGCCCGGAAGGCGATGACCACCGCCGCCGACGGCGCGATGGCGCAAAACACCGACGCAATTCCGAAAAGTGCGATCCCGATCAGCAGCGTGCGGCGGCGTCCGAAGATGTCCCCGATGCGGCCCGCCGGCGCCATGAAGGCGCCCAGGGTCAGCATGTAGACGCTGATCACCCACTGCAGATCCGTCGTGGTGCTGCCGAGGTCCGACGCCATCCGGGGCAGCGCGAGATTCATCGCGAAGTAATCGATCTGCACGCAGAACAGGGCCGTCGAGATCGCCGCGATGATCCAGCGCGGGTGCGATCGAGGGCTCTCCGAGTTCACGGCTTGACGATACGACTGTATCGCCCCGAAATTGCTGGTTTTCGACGGTCGCAGTCCTCGATTGCGTCCTGATGCGTTCATGGCATCGATGGTTCATCCGCTCAGGGCGCCGGAGTAGCCATTGTTTTCTTGGGGGCATACAAGCGGCCCTTGTATGGGTGGCCGCGGTCAGCGACGGGGCGCGATGTGGTTGAGCAGGTCCCGTGCCGCCCCCGCGGGCGGAGTGCGGGCGCCCATCCAGATCGCCCGCAAATCGCGTCGCAGGTCCAGGCCCTCAACGAACACCATCCAGACCACGGCCACCGCAAGGGTCACCGCGCGCGCCACGGCGAGCGGATTCCGGCGCCGCAGCATGGCCGGCGCCCTGCTGATCGGGACGCTCACCGCGACCGCGGTCGGTTTCGCCTCGCCGAGCCACGCCGACGACGCCGCACCGGCGCCGAACGTCGACGCCACGGCCACGGTGCCGGCGCCCGTGACCCCCTGGCTCCCGGCGCTCGACGGATACAGCGGCCGCTGGCGCATTCACTGCGGCTTTCCCGCCTGGCAGGGCCCCTTCCGGTGCTGGTTCTGAGCAAAAAAACAATCCGATAAAAGCCAGCGCGGCCCCAACGGCCGCCCTACTCGATTCTGGCGGACACCCTTGCGTGCCAAGGTATCTCGCGGGGTCTTGCCGACATCGACCGTGCAGATTTCTCGTGCCCAGCGAGACTGTGACCCGGGATCAGATGATCGCCTGCTCCTGCAAGCCCGCGATCCGCGCCGCGTCATAGCCCAGTTCGCCCAGTATCTCCGCGTTGTGCTCGCCGATCAGCGGCGGCGCGCGGCGGATCGTCGCAGGCGTCGCGCTCATGCGCGCGAGCGGGCTGCCGATCAGGTCGACCGATCCGGCGGCGGCCCACACATGCGGCGTCGTCGCGCGCAGGCCCCGGTGCTGCACCTGCGGATCGTCCCAGACCTCCGGCAGATCGTTATAGCGCGCGGCCGGGATCCCCACGCTATCGAACTTCGCCTGAAGCTCCTCCGTCGTGAACTGCCGGCTCCACGCGTTGATGATGTCGATCAACTCCGCGCGATTGGTCTTGGCCCGCTTGGCGTTGGTGTCGAAGCGCGGGTCGGCGTAGAGCTCGGGCTGGCCCATCAACTCCGACATGCGCCGCCAGTGGGCGTCGCTGCCGGCCGTAATGTACGTCATGCCGTCCCGCGCATGGATGAGGTCGGCGGGGCCGCCGCCGTTGCCGCCATTGCCCAGACGCTCCGGCTGGACGCCGTTGATGAGGTAGTCCTGCATGATGTGGCAGATCATCGCCACGGAACTGTCGAGCAGCGCTATGTCGATGTACTGGCCCTCGCCCGTGTTGTCGCGATGGTGCAGCGCGGCCAGGATCGCGATGGCGCTGTTGTGGCCGGTCACGAAATCGACCAGGCTGGGACCGGCCTTCACCGGCCCCGCGCCGGGCTGGCCTTCGGGGATGCCGGTCACGGCCATCATGCCGCCGCTCGCCTGGAACAACCCGTCGTAGCCGGCGCGCGCCGCCATCGGCCCAGTCTGGCCGAAGCCGGTGATCGAGCAGTAGATGAGGCGGGGATTGATCGCCTTCAGGCTCTCATAATCCAGCCCGAACCGCTTGAGGTCGCCGACCTTGTAATTCTCGATCAGGACATCCGCGGTCTTGACCAGGGCACGCACGATGTCCTGCCCCTCCGGCTTGGAGTGGTTGACCGTGATCGACCGCTTGTTGCGGTTCGACGCAGTGAAGAAGCCGGACTGGCGGAGGTCCTTGCCATCCTTGCCCTCGACTGAGGCAAGACCGTAACCGCGCCCTTCGTCACCGCTGCCCGGCCGCTCCACCTTGATGACGTCAGCGCCGAGGTCGCCCAGTATCTGCGCGCTGAGCGGGCCGGCGAAGACGCGGGTCATGTCGATGACCCGGATACCGTCGAGGGCAAGCTGTGTCGTGCTCATGATCTCCTGCTGCTCGTCCATTTCAAGTCGTGCTGCGCAATCATAGGTTCGCATCGACTCGCCCGACGCTTTGCGTACTCCACCTATCGGTCGTGGTCGAGAACCGCGGCGTGACCTCGCCCGCCTTCAGGGCCGCGATCGTCTCCTCGATCCAGTCGATGGGGCAGCGGGCTCACCCGATCGCGCGCGTTGATCCGGCCCGATCGGATGTCTGCGATGAGGCGACGGATGATCCCGGTCCGGGCGCGCGCCGCCGCCGCGCTTCTTGGCAGGGCCTGCCACAACCTTGATGGGCGCAGTCGGAGGCGTACCGGACCCGCGGCAGCACGACCGACGGGAGTCGTTCGGGACAAGGGCGGGGTATTAGGTCCCCTAGGCATAGCGGTGTAGCGGCGGGAGTGTCCTGGTCAGCGTGGAGCCGATGACGGGAATCGAACCCGCGTATTCAGCTTGGGAAGCTGATGTTCTGCCATTGAACTACATCGGCGTGGTCGCTGTGAGCTGCCCAAGCTTTACAGCGGTGACAGTCTAGCGGCTGAGTGACAGGCCGCTGCACAAACTCGGTTCGAAAAAGCCTTGAGCGCCGAGGGACGACGCTCACGAGCTTGGTGCGCCTTGGCTCAGCTGTGGCGCTGCGCTCAAAAGCGCGCGGAAGCTGAGTTAGGACTTGTGCTTTTCGGGGCAGTACTCCGCAGTGGCAGCGAGGACGAACAGCCTGGCTTGATTCTGGTCCATCCGTAGTTTCAGTTGGTCGATCTCGTCGTTCTGGCTGTATCCGGCGGAAAGGTCGTGGCACATCGTGCGCCCCATGTTCCCGGTCTGGGACGCGTTACCGAGGTGAATGCCGTTCGACGCCAGGTAGTTGGTAAATTCTGCGTCCTTGTTGTCGGCGCTGGCGACGCCTGCGGGCGTCAGCATCAGGGCCATCGCGGCGCCGAGCATGCATCCACACATCTTCTTGGTCATTTCCCCACCACCTTCAAGGCTCCACATGACGCTTAGAGCTTCCCTTGGTCGTGTAGTTCCCGTCGGTGGGGCGTTACTCGTCGCTGGTTCCAAAGTTCAACCAAGCGTTCATCGTTCGTTTCGGCCGAGTTTGTCCACGGCTGGACAGCCAAGCAGCCGCCCGAGCTGCGGGCCGACGGGCGCCGGTCGGCGAGACAAAGCATCCGGCGAATGGCGCTAATGGCGCTGACCTGCTCTATAGCCATTCGATGTTTATTATTTCGTGATCAACCCGTAATGTGCTCGGCGTGGGTCGGCATCGGTTAGCCAAGAAGCGGCGAAAGTCGCCAGTAGCCCTGGCTGCGCTACTCGCCCCGGCCACCATCTTCTTCGCCGCCGCCGGGGACGTCCGCCCATTGGCCGCCCGTGAGGTTGCCAAGCCCGTTATCGGCGACGTTGAGCCGTGCTGCCTGCAAATCGTCACGGCCGCAGCGAATACGTCCGCAAAAGCGCCCGACACCCGGCTGGCCGCCGCGTCGAGGTACCACACTCGGTCCCGCTTCCTGCCCGTCGGGATCGCGCCCGAGCAGGGCCTGCAGGTCCGGACGATCTTGGTCGAGCGCGCCATCAGCGTGGCGTTCCCCCAGATCCACCAGATCGGCGGTGTGCGACCCGACCCCCTGCCCTGGCACCCCATGGGATTGGCCATCGACGTGATGATTCCCGACCCCGGCAGCTCCGAGGGCATCGCGCTGGGGAACGCGATCGTCGCGTACGTGATGAAGAACGCGTCGCGCTTCGGCATCCAGGACGCGATCTGGCGTGGCGTCTACTACACGCCCGGCGGAGCGCAAGCCAGCAGGCTCGGTCACTATGACCACGTCCACGTCACGACCACCGGGGGCGGCTACCCCAAGGGTGGCGAAGAGTACCTCGCGGACTGAAGCCAGGACGACGGCCCCATAGCAGCGGATAGGCTCAGCGGGTGCTGCTCTCCGATCGCGATCTCCGGGCCGAAATCACGTCCGGCCGCTTGGGCATCGACCCTTACGACGAAACCTTGGTGCAGCCGTCGAGCATCGACGTGCGCCTCGACTGCATGTTCCGGGTGTTCAACAACACCCGCTACACCCACATCGACCCAGCGAAGCAACAGGACGAGCTGACCAGCCTGGTGCAACCCGTCGACGGGGAGCCGTTCGTGCTGCATCCCGGGGAGTTCGTGCTCGGCTCGACGCTGGAGCTGTTCACCCTGCCCGACGACCTCGCCGGTCGCCTGGAGGGCAAGTCGTCGCTGGGCAGGCTGGGTCTGCTGACCCATTCGACCGCCGGCTTCATCGACCCCGGCTTCAGCGGGCACATCACCCTCGAGCTGTCGAACGTCGCGAACCTTCCGATCACCCTGTGGCCGGGAATGAAGATCGGTCAGCTGTGCATCCTGCGGTTGACCAGTCCGGCGGAGCACCCGTACGGCAGCTCCCGCGTAGGGTCGAAGTATCAGGGTCAGCGGGGACCGACGCCGTCGCGCTCGTACCAGAACTTCATAAGGTCTACATAGCTTAGACAGCGTCCCGCCACAGCGTATTTACGCGAAGATGTAGTGGTCCGTGGTTACCGCCCCGCTCGGCCATGGCTTCGCCAGCAATACCTTTTGGAGGGGGTTGTATTGGACATCGTGCTCGGCGTGTCGATGGCACCGGCGTCGATCCAGATGGTCGTCTTGGAAGGCGAAAACGCCGACGGCGCAACAGTAGAAGAGGACGAGTTCGACGTCACCGCTGCCGAAGACCCGGCCACGGCGAGCGCGCCCGACCAGGTATCGCCGCCATTCTCGGCACCCGCGAGGGCGCCGCCGATGCCGGCCTGGAGCTGTCGGCGATCGGCGTGACGTGGACCGACCAGTTCGAGGCGGCCGCTTTGCGCGACGCGCTGGCCGCCCACAAGATCGAGAACGTCATGCTGGTGTCGGCGTTTCTGGCGGCGGCAGCACTGGCCCAAAGTGTCGGCGGCGCAGTCGGTTACGAGCGCACCGCGGTGCTCTACGTGGAGCCCGACACCGCGACCCTGGCCGTCGTGGAGACCTCCGACGGTTCCATCGCCGACGTCTACAAGCAACCGATCTACGCCGAGTCCTACGGGGATGCGATCGCGCAACTCAGCGGGATGGTCGCCGGGCTGGAGAAGACGGAGCTCGCGCCGGACGGGCTGTTCCTGGTCGGCTCGGGCGTCGACATCGCGCCGATCAAGCCGGCGCTGGAGTCGGTGACGTCGCTTGACGTGAGCGCGCCCGAGGAGCCGGAGACCGCGCTGGCCCGCGGTGCCGCCTTGGCATCGGCGAACGCGCCGTTGTTCGCGTCGTCAACCGCGGCGCTGGCGTACGCCCAAGACCCCGGCACCGGCGCCGTCGACCAGTACGCGTTTCCTGAATACCTCAGCGTCGGAACCGAACTCGGCGACGACCTCGCGTACAGCGCCGTGCACGACGACGACGCCGACGCCCCGACCGTCCTCATCGAGAAGCTGTTCGTCCAAGAACAGGAGCAGCCGCGCCGCAGGCCCGTCCTGCTGGTCGGCAGCGGTTTGGCGGTGGTCGGCATCAGCGCGGTGCTGGCGCTCGAGATCGCGCTGGCCATCGGCATCCGCACCACGGGTACCGTGGCGTTGCGGCCCACTCCGGCCCAAAACCTCATCGTCCCAACGCAACAGGCACCCGCGCCGGTCCAGGCGGCCCCCGCGACGCCGAAGATCAATCTGCCGCAGCCGATGTCGGCGCCCATGCCGTTGAATCCACCCGCGCCCGCACCGCTGCCCGCGGCTCCGGTTGCTCCGCCGCTTCCCGCGGCTCCGCCGATCGACCCGGTGATACCGGTGCCGGTCGTGGTCCCGCCGCCCGTCGCGTCGATTCCGGTGCCGCCGGTCCACGTGCCGATTCCCAACCCGGTCATCAGCCCGCCGGTCATCCAGGCGCCGCGCCTGCCGCTACCGCAGCCCGTTGTGCCCCAGCCGCCGGTGCACGTCCCGCAGCCGCAATGGCCGGTGCCCGGTGGCGGCACGATTCCCCATTCGCCGCCGCACCAGGGGCCCGGGGAAAACCCGCTACCGATCCCGGGCAATGGTCCCGGCAGCGGTCACTTGCCGATACCGGGCAATGGTCCCGGCGGCGGTGGCCCCTTTGGTGGCGGCGGCGGCCCGATCCATATCCCCGGCGGAGGTCCCGGCGGCGGTGAGCCCGCCGGACCCGGGCCCTTCGGTGGCGGCGGTGGACCGTTCGGTGGCGGCGGGCCGTTCGGCGGCGGTCACGGCGGTGGCGGCCCGATCGGTGGCGGCGGTCCGATCGGCGGAGGGCCGTTCGGCGGCGGCGGGCCGTTCGGTGGCGGTGGGCCGTTCGGCGGTGGCGGTCACGGCGGCGGCCCGATCGGCGGCGGCCCGTTCGGTGGCGGCGGCGGCGGTGGTGGCCCGTTCGGTGGCGGCGGTAGCGGGCCGTTCGGCGGCGGTGGCCACGGTGGCGGCGGCTTCGGCGGTGGTGGCGGCGGCGGCTTCGGCGGTGGCGGCGGCTTTGGCGGCGGCCACAGCGGCGGTGGCGGTGGCGGGCACAGCGGCGGCGGGCACCACTAGCCGGCCGGACGTTACGCGCCGTTGCAAAACGGTTAACGCATGCCGACTTGCGCTTAACACCCCGCGGTGGTGCGAGTACGGTCGAAGGATCGGGCAAGTCGAAGAACCGCGCTGCCCACGAGCGAGAACTTCATAGCGCCCAGCTAATCCCGGATTCTCGAGCCCGCGCGCTGCTGTGGCCGTAAGTCCGTGGTGACTAAGCAAGTAATCGTGTCGTCGACGCATTGTCGCGGTGACACAGCAAACTAGCCGAGGAGATATCTAGCGTTGGTGGGCATCGTGCTTGGCGTCTCGATGGCGCCGACGAACGTCCGCATGGTGCTGGTGGAAGGTGAAGGCGCCGACGGGGCGACCGTCGACGAGGAAAAGTTCGACGTCTGCCTGGACACCCCGGGCTTCGCGGGGCCGTCCACGGCGCCCACTCAGGTGGTGTCCGCCATCCTCGGTACCCGGGAGGGCGCGGCCGAGGGCGGCTACCAGCTGCTCTCGACGGGAGTGACGTGGACTGATCACGTCGAGGCCGCCATGCTGCGCGACGCGCTGGCCGCCCACAAGGTCGAGAACGTCATGCTGGTCTCGGCGTTCATGGCCGCGGCCGCGCTCACCCAGGCCGTGGGCGACGCCACCAACTACGAGCACACCGCGCTGCTCTTCGTCGAGCCGTACACCGCGACCCTGGCTGTCGTCGACAGCGCGGACGGATCGATCAGCGACGTGCACCGGCGGGCGCTCGCCGAGGACGAAGACCGGGCCGTGGCCGAGCTCGCCGAGCTGGTCTCCGGTGCCGAGACGCTGGAAACGCGCCCGGCTGGCGTGGTCGTCGTCGGCTCCGGCGTCGACATTCCGCTGATCATGCCGGCGCTGGAGGCCGCGACATCCCTTCCGCTGTCGGTGCCCGACGAACCGGAGATGGCCCTCGCGCGCGGCGCGGCGCTGGCGTCGGCGAACGCTCCGTTGTTCGCGTCGTCGACCGCCGCCCTGGCCTACGCGCTGGACCCCGGCACCGGCGAGGTCGACCCGTTAGCCCTGGCGGGCCAGTTTCCCGGATTGCTGCCCGAATACCGGCCCGTTCCCGAGCCCTCCGACGCCAAAGGCAAGCCCAACGTCGCCTACAGCGCGGTGCCGGACGACGACGTCGAGGCGCGCACCGTCATCGGCCTGGACGACGGCACGCAGCGGCGCAAATCCATTGCGCTGGTCGGCAGCATGCTGGCGGTGGTCTTCATCAGCGCCGTTGTGGTCCTTGAGATTGCGCTCGCGATCAGCATCCGGCCGACGGTGGCACTGCGGCCCAGCCCGAACGAAAACATCGTCGCCCCGACGCAGCCACCCGCGCCCGCGCCGGTACCCCAGGCCCAGCCGAAGATTCAGGAGCCTGCGCCGGTGGCCGTGCCGCATCCCATCGCCCCGCCCGCCGCCGCGCCGGCGCCCGCGGCGCCGCCGGTCCCGGTTCCCGCGTTGCCCCCGCCGGTGTTCGTTCCCGTGCCTCGCGTGCCGGTGCTCGGGCCTCCCGTGCCCCGGCTGGAGGGTGGTCGCGGCCCGTTCGGCGGGGGGCCAGCGCCGCGCGGTCCCTTCGGCGGCGGCCGCGGCCCGTTTGGCGGGCATGGTCCGTTTGGCGGGCATGGCCCCTTCGGCGGTTTCGGCGGTGGGCACGGCCCCTTCGGTGGTTTCGGCGGTGGGCACGGCTTCGGCCACGGGTTTGGTGGCTTCGGTCACAGGTAACGGTTCGCCGCCGCCGCGCCTGTCCGGCTGCGCGAGCTAGGGTGGCGGACTAGGGGTGGGTGAATCAGATTGTCAGCGAATAAGTTTGGAGAATGGGGGAGCGTGGACGTCGTCCTTGGGGTGTCTTTGGCACCCGAGACGGTCCGCATGGTGCTCGTCGAGGGTGAAGGTGCCGGCGGCGTCACCGTCGATCAGGCCGACTTTCCGACGCCGGGTACCGCCGCGGTCGATCAGGTGATCGAGGCCATCCAGGGCACTCGGGAAAGCGCGGCCCAGAGCGGCTATCGGCTGAGGTCCAGCGGGGTGACGTGGACCGATCAGTCCTCCGCCGCCGCGCTGCGAAATGCGTTGGCGGCTCGCAAGATCGAGAACGTCATGCTGGTCTCGGCGTTCGTGGCCGCCGCGGCGTTGGCCCAGGCCGTCGGCAGCGCGACCAACTGCGCGCGCACGGCGCTGCTGTTCGTTGAGCAGGCCACCGCGACGCTCGCGGTCGTCGACACGTCGGACGGGTCGATCGCCCACGCGCAGCGCAAGCCCCTGCCCCACGACGACGGTGCGGCGCTGGCGGAGCTGGCCGCAATGGTCGCGGGTGCCGAATCGATGCGTGCCCGCCCCGACGGCGTGTTCGTCGTCGGCTCGGGCGTCGACATCCCGCACATCAAGCCCGCGCTGGAGGCGGCGACGTCGCTGTCGGTGACGGTGCCCGAGGAACCCGAGATGGCCTTGGCGCGGGGCGCCGCACTGGCATCGGCGAACGAGCAATTGGGAGCGCCGAGCACGGTCGAGATGCCATACGTGCAGGAGCCGGTGCGCGAGCTGGCATACAGCGCCGAGGCGGACCCCGTGCCCGGCGACCAGCCTGACCACGGCGAGCGCGGCAACCGAAAGATGCTGGCAATCCTCGGTGCGGCCGCGATACTCGTCGTCGGCGCCGTGGCGCTGACGGTGGCGCTCGCCGTCGGCATTCGCCCGCACGTGGACGATCGACCCGATGTCGGCAAGAACGTCGTCGCCCCGGCGACCCAGGCGGCGCCGCCCCCGAAAGCCCCGCCCGCGGCGCCGGCCCAACCGCCGGCCCCCGCGCCCGCCGCACCGAATCCGGGGCCAAGCTCGAACCCCCTTCCGCAGTGGCTGCCGCCGCTGCCCAGGGACGATGATCACGACGACCATTGGGGGTGGCTGCGCCGGCACCTGGGGCACGGAGTCCTGGGTCCCTAGCCCGGTCGCCGACGGCGCGAAACCGCGTAAAATCGAGGGACCAGGGGAATACAGGGTGGGGACTTAAGGCGTTCGGCAGTTGTTAACGCGGGCGACGGCCAGGTCTTCGGCCCGCAACGGGCTAGCAAACGACAATGGAGGAGCTTTGGACACCGTACTTGGCGTGTCGATGGCACCGACGGCTGTCCGTATGGTGCTGGTCGAAGGCGAGAATGGCGACGGTGCCACCGTCGATGAGGACAACTTCGATGTTGCCGCCGACGACGACGCGGCAACCATCACCGCGGCCGACCAGGTAGTCTCGGCGATCCTGGGCACCCGGGAGGGCGCGGCCGAGGGCGGCTATCAACTGGCGTCGACGGGCGTCACGTTCACCGACCCGATCGAGGCCGCCGCGCTGCGCGATGCGCTGGCCGCCCACAAGGTCGAGAACGTGATGTTGGTCTCGGCGTTTCTCGCCGCGGCCGCGCTGGCCCAGACCGTCGGCAACCAGACGAACTACGCGCGCACGGCGCTGCTCTACATCGAGCCCGAAACCGCGACCCTGGCGGTCGTCGACAGCGCGGACGGCTCGGTCACCGACGTTTACCGCCAGGCCCTGCCCAGCGACGACGAGGCGGCGGTGACGCAGCTAGCCTCGATGGTCGCCGGTGCCGAGGCGCTGGAGGCGCGGCCCGACGCCGTGTTCGTCATGGGCTCCGGCATCGACATCCCGATGATCAAGCCGGCGCTGGAGGCGGCGACGACGCTGCCGCTCACGGCGCCCGAGGAGCCCGACACCGCGCTGGCCCGGGGGGCGGCGCTCGCGTCGGCGAACGCGCCGCTGTTCGCGTCGTCCACCGCGGCGCTGGCCTACGCGCAGGACCCGGGCACCGGCGCCATCGATCCGTTCGCGGTGGCCCCCGGCTACTTCGACACGCCCGCCACCGCCGACGCAAACGCATTGGCCTACAGCGCCGTCGCGGACGACTTCGACGAGGCCTACACCGGCGAGCACGCGACGCAGCTGGTCGGCGCGGGCGGTCGCGAGCGCGGGTCGTTCCGGGTGCTGGGCAGCGCGCTGGCGGCGGTCTTCGTCGTCGGCGTGACGGCGCTGGTGGTGTCGCTGGCCGTCGCCATCCGCCCGACCGCCGGCGTGCAGCCCGCCCCGGGCCACAACGTCGTCGCCCCGACCCAGGCGGCCCCGGCACCTGCGGCGCCCGCAGCACCGGCGCCGGCCCCCGCGGCTCCGGCCCCCGCGCCGGCACCCGAGGCGGCTCCGGCTCCGGCGCCCGCCCCGGCACCCGAGGCGGCTCCGGCTCCGGCGCCCGCGCCGGTTCCCGAGGCCCCCGCTCCGGCGCCCGCCCCGATTCCTGAGGCACCGGCCCCGGTCCCGGTGCCGGAGGCCCCGGCGCCCGCTCCCGCGCCGCCCCCGGCCGTCGCCCCCATTCCGGTGCCGATCCCGTTGCCCATACCGGGCATCGGCGGCCCGCCGGGAGGCGTGTTCGGCCCGCCCGGCGGTGGATACGGCCCGCACGGCGGCGGCGACGGTCCGCGCGGCGGCGGTGGGTTCCCCGGCTTCCCCGGGGGTGGCGGAGGCCACGGCGGCTTCGGCGGGGGCGGCGGCTTCGGCGGCGGCCACGGCGGGGGCCACCACTAGGCCTTTCGGGCCACCTGTCATCTCCCGTTTGCCTCCCGATTAGCGGCGCGATGCAGTTAGCTCATCGCGGCCACCTACACACGGTGGTATGCGATGCACCGTATTTGGCACCGGTTACCTGGGCGCCACGCACGCAGCGGGTATGGCCGAACTGGGGCACGAGGTCGTCGGCGTGGACATCGACGCCGGCAAGGTGGCCAAGCTCGCGGGCGGTGACATCCCGTTCTACGAACCCGGCCTGCGAAAGTTGTTGACCGACAACCTCGCTGCCGGACGACTGCAGTTCACCACCGACTACGAGATGGCGGCCGATTTCGCCGACGTGCATTTCCTGGGCGTGGGCACGCCGCAGAAGAAGGGCGAATACGGCGCCGACCTCTGCCACGTCCACGCGGTCATCGACGCGCTAGTGCCCCGCCTTACCAGGCCGTCGGTGCTCATCGGCAAGTCGACCGTGCCGGTGGGCACGGCGGCCGACCTCAACACGCGGGCGGCAGCGCTGGCGCGCCCCGACGTCGACGTCGAAATCGCCTGGAATCCAGAGTTTTTGCGCGAGGGCTACGCGGTGCACGACACCCTGCACCCGGATCGCATCGTGCTCGGCATCCAAGAGGGCGCCACGCGGGCCGAGGCGGCCGCCCGCGAGCTGTACGGCCCGCTGCTGGACGCCGGGGTGCCCTTCCTGGTGACCGATCTGCAGACCGCCGAGCTGGTCAAGGTCTCCGCGAATGCCTTTCTGGCGACCAAGATTTCGTTCATCAACGCCATCTCCGAGGTGTGCGAGGCGGCGGGCGCCGACGTCAGCCTGCTGGCCGACGCGCTGGGCTACGACCCGCGGATCGGGCGCCAATTCCTCAATGCCGGTTTGGGTTTCGGCGGCGGCTGCCTGCCCAAGGACATCCGCGCGTTCATGGCTCGCGCCGGTGAGCTGGGAGCCGACCAGGCGCTGACGTTTCTGCGCGAGGTGGACAGCATCAACATGCGCCGGCGGACCCGGATGGTCGAGCTGACCACCACCGCGTGCGGCGGCTCGCTGCTGGGCGCCAACATCGCCGTGCTGGGTGCGGCGTTCAAACCCGAATCCGACGACGTCCGCGACTCGCCCGCGCTCAACGTCGCCGGGCAGCTTCAGCTCAACGGCGCCGCGGTCAACGTGTACGACCCCAAGGCGCTGGACAACGCGCAGCGGCTCTTCCCGACGCTGAACTACGCGGTGTCGGTCGAAGAGGCCTGCGAGCGGGCCGACGCGGTGCTGGTGCTCACCGAGTGGCGGCAGTTCGTCGACCTCGACCCGCACGACCTTGCCGACCGGGTGCGGGCCCGCGTCGTGGTCGACGGCCGCAACTGCCTGGACGCCGCCCGCTGGGAGCAGGCGGGGTGGCGGGTTTTCCGGTTGGGGGCGCGGCGGCTCTAGCTCGCAGCTAGGTCAGGCCGTTGTTGCCGGGCGAGCCGAACAGCGCGCCCGCGCCACCGGTGCCGGCGTTGCCCTCCGGCGTGCCGACCCCGGCGTTGCCACCGGTGCCGCCGTTGCCGACCAGCACGGCACCGCCGCCGTTGCCGCCGTCACCGCCGCGGCCCGTGACGCCCTGGCCGCCGGGGCCGCCGTCGCCTCCGTAGCCGACCAGCGCCGCGTTGCCGCCGTGGCCGCCGTTGCCGCCGGTGGTCTCACCGGCGCCGCCGGCGCCGCCCGCGCCGCCGCTGCCCGAGATCCCCGCGGCGTTGCCGCCGTTGCCCCCGGCCCCTCCGGCGCCGCCGCCCCCGACGCCGCCGTTCCCGCCGCGGCCGGCGGTGCCCTGCACGGGGCCGGAGTTGCCGGCGTCGCCTCCGGCGCCCCCGTGGCCCGTGATGCCGGTGCCGCCGGCGCCGCCGTCACCGCCGTTGCCGGAGATGCCCCTCGTGTTGCCGCCATGGCCGCCGGCGCCCCCGTTGACGGAGCCGGTGCCGCCGGCGCCGCCGGCGCCGGCGGGATGTTCGAGGGCTCGGCGGG